>CBEVQP010000123.1:0-3425 GCA_965552035.1 uncultured Thermoplasmata archaeon
CTCTATGACACTGCCTTTAAAACCAATGCTACCATCGTCGGTAGCGATAAAAACGTTATAACCTAGCGACCTTATTTCTTGTACAAATGGTAACTTGTTTGCTGTTCTTGCTCCAATGTAGATATCTACATCTTTTTCTAAGGATTTAGCGTAATAAATCGCAGATAAAATAGAAGCCATACCACTACCGCCGCCTATCATGGCAATATTATCATAACTTTCGATTTTGTAACCATTTCCAAAAGGACCCCGAATACCCAGGCACTCCCCAACGTCAAAAGAAGCAAGAGCATTAGTTGCATCTCCTACTTTTAACACAGATATTGAACTTAAACCATTGACGCAAATTCTTGAAATACTCATTGGAATTTCATCTACTCCTGGTACCCATATCATTAGGAATTGACCTGGCTTTGCCCTAGATGTTGGGAGATCTCTAAAGTATAGAGATACGAAATCTTCAGCCTCCTCTTTTTTATTAATAATTCTTACAACCCTATGCATGATCTTCCCTCTCGCATAAACAAATATTAATTTGACTAAACCTAAAACAATCAAGTTATCTAAATTAATTTTCGCTTAAAAATTACCTGGTGAGGCATGAATGGCTAAGAGGAGACCACCATGGGTATATAAAATTGCCAGGGAAAGGATTGAAACATTGTTTAATCTTTCAAAGGAAATGGTGCTAAGAGGGGAGTATGATTTATCTAGAAGGTATATTTTGTTAGCAAGAAGAATATCTATGAAGTATAATATAAGAATTCCACCAAAATTAAAGAGGATGTTCTGTAAGAAGTGCCATATATTCTTATATCCGGGCATAACATCACAGGTAAGAATTAATCGAGGAAAAGTAACAATTACGTGTCTCTTATGTGGAAGTATAAAGAGATACCCATTTATTAAAGAGAAAAAGAGTAAAAGGAAACCTCAGAAGAACGTAAGGTAGCTCTCTATTTCCCAGTCTGTAATTGAGATCAAAAACTCTTGTAACTCTCTCTTTTTGAACTCCAAGTATCTTCTTTTAATTATTCCCAATACTTTTTCTGTCCAAACGCTATTCTCAAACTCTATAAGAGCTTCTTCAAATGTTCTTGGTAATCGTTTTAAACTCTTTTCATATGCCGAACCAGATACTGGCTCTGGGGCCTTTAGATCATTCTTTATTCCATCAAGGCCAGCAAGCACAATAGCGGAGATAGCTAAGTAAGGATTGACCATCCCGTCAGGATTTCTAACCTCAATACTTTTTTTCGAAGCAGGAATTCGTATCATAGCTGTTCTGTTAGCAAATCCCCAGGAAATTGAGGAAGGGGCCTCGTGAGCTCCTAACCTTTTGTATGAATTTATAGTCGGATTTGTTAAAAGAGTAATTTCTCTTGCGTGTTTTATGACACCAGCAATGAAACTTTTTGCCACGTCTGATAACTCATTATTATTGTAAAACACGTTCTCTCCATTTTCGTCGAAAAGATAAAAATGCATATGGAGACCACTGCCGGCTTCATGAGCAAACGGTTTTGGCATGAACGTCGCTATGTATCCATACTCCTTTGCAATTTTAGTAATTATAGATCTTGAGAGGGCTATAGCATCCCCCGCACGTTTGATTGTTTGAATAGGGTTTAACTCTATTTCTTGTTGGCCAGGACCATTTTCATGATGATGATATCTTACTGGTATGCCGAAATTAATAAGTGTTGAGACAGTTTCTGATCTGATTAGATAATACTCATCCTTGCTTATATTAAGAAGATAGTCGGTCACATATTTTTTCTTTGGGTTTTTTAGGACATTCCAAAAGTATTCTTCGGGAAGGTAGTAAAACTCTAGTTCCGGTCTAACAGATATTGTATAGCCAAGATTTTTCAGCTCCTCATCAACTTTTTGGGCAAAACTTCTTACATCAAGCGGATGAGGTTGTTTTGTTATTTTATCAAGCATAAAAGTAAAGTAAATTTCATGCTCATCAGAGTTTTCAAGTATAGTTATCTTGGTATCTTTATCTGGAAGTGCAAGAATATCGGAGTCTTCGGTAGTGGCTATTCCTGGAAGTGAAGAACCATCTACGCCAATACCATCCTCTAAAAATTTTTCATAGTCAGTACTTCCTTCTGGAACATACATAAAGTGAGTTTCTCCCAGGAGATCAATAATTATTGCTGTTCTGTATCGAGGCATATTGTTGCACCTCTTTAAGTATGGAGTGGGTAAGTTTAAAGAATATGTAAGAGTGAATATAAAGATTAGTTTATTTTAGAGAGGTATCCTACGACAGGGCATGGTTTTATTAAATAATTAACCTAAAACTTGGAATCGTATAAGGAGTCCAACAAACATTAATAAATAACATTTAAGAAACCTCTAGATGATAAAATTGATGGATGATGAAAGGCATACGGTCTGATAAATGATGAGCCGGCTCTTGTCTGATGCATAATTCCCTTTAATTAATTTTTTACAAAATTTTTATTTAGAATATGTCATCTCTTATGGTGGGGGAAATAGAAAGATATATCAAAAGGATTCAAAGGAATAAGGGTGCAGATATACGCTTCACGAAGTGAACAGCACTCAAAAGGAGATTCTATTGGAGAACTAAGTTATGTTGTCTCTAGTCTACATAGGCTGGGGTTAGTGTGACCCACCCCATTATGAATTGATGATGGCTTTTCATAGAGGGATCGGCTAGGCATGTTTCAGCTAAACCTTGTTATGTCCTTTATACAATTCAAGCTTTCGAGTAGACCATTTAACAATTGAAAAATAGATTGACTGAATACCTAAATATGAATTTAAATTTTGGCCTTTAAATTTAATAAATGTTAAGAGAACTTGATGTAGGATGGTGTACCTATTCTCAGAGACCTCTAAATGCACATTTAACTCACGATTTTACGTAAAATATATAAATAGTAAAGAACACTGATTTAAATGGGTGATGGAAATGGCCGAGCTTGCCAAGGCACCTGTTGCTAGACTTATACAAAAGGCTGGTGCAAAAAGAATATCTGCAGCAGCTGTCGAGAAGATGGTTGAGCTAGCAGAGGAGTACATTACAAAGATCGCTAAGAGGGCTGTTGAGCTAGCCAAGCACGCTGGTAGAGTTACTGTTAAGGAAGAGGACATCAAGCTTGCTGCTGAAGAGATAAGATAAAGCCCTCGCGTCCTCTTTCTAAATATATTTTTTATTTTTGGTTTTTTACATATATTTATTGTGTACGATCTTGTTTTTAAAATTAGGAGTATATATTACGTAACTTCACGAAAATTTTTGTCATATTTAAGATCTTCTTTTCTTAAGTGAATTTGGAATGATTTAAATTCAAGAATTAATCATAAATAAATTGAATTAATCATAAGAAAGGGTGAGAGTATAAATGAGACCCAAGAGTACTAGTCTAATAATTGTTTCTCTAGCA
>CBEVQP010000124.1:0-3390 GCA_965552035.1 uncultured Thermoplasmata archaeon
CTAAGCAATCTTGATGCGCTTTTAAGAATTTATATTAGGGCCGAGCTGAAACGACTTCAGAACGATCTTGGGATTACGGCGGTATATGTTACTCATGACCAATCAGAGGCTTTAGCAATAGCAGATAAGGTAGTAGTAATAAATCACGGAGTAGTTCAGCAAATAAGCGATCCTCACGGAGTATATGAAAATCCAAGAAATATGTTTGTTGCCACATTTATAGGAAACCCACCATCAAATACTATTGAAGCACAAGTTATTGATGGTGGAGGTCTTTTACTTCCTTGGGGCAGAGCGATTCTTAGCGAAGAAAGAATGAACGTCCTAAAGAAGGCGGGAATTAAGCATGTAATCATAGCTTTTAGACCCGAACACATTTCTATTTGGACCGAAGAACCAGCGGAGGATTATGGACTTATTCTAAAAGGCGAAGTATATGCTACAGAGCCACTAGGCCGGGAAACTTTAGTAACAATATCGTTTAGTGAAAACGTGAGCGTAAAGGCAGTGATGTTTGGTGATATAGAGTTTTCTGTAGGAGATTCAGTATATCTTCATGTTCCAGAAAAAAGATTAAGATTCTTTGATCCAAAAAGTGGATTAAATCTAGAACTAAAAGAAAATTAAAAGATTATGAAAATGAACTTCTGGCAATTGCTTCCACAAACCTTATAGTTTCTTCTATGTCGTCTATTTGCTCAACCTCTACAAGAGAGTGCGTGTATCTTGTAGGAACGCATATTGCAATGGAGTTTCTAGGACCTCCGTATAATCCCAGAGCCATCGCGTCAGTACCACCACTTGTCACTAAAAGTTGATATTTAATATAGTTCTCTTTTGCCACATTTTCTACAAATTCTCTAGCTCTCCATGTAGCCACAAATGTTCTGTCAACGAGTCTTAATGCTGGACCTTGACCTAGTTTTAATGCTTTGCTATAAACTTCAGGCAAGCCAGGGTAATCAGTAGCGTTAGTAGTGTCAATGGCTATTGCTAAATCGTAGTTTCCGAGCTTTCTAGAAATGGCAAGCGCACCATGGAGCCCCACTTCCTCCCTTACAGTAAATATCACGGTAACGTCATGTTCCGGAGGATCCTTCACAAGAGACTCTAGGAGCTTTAGCAGTACATAACATCCTGTACGATCATCGAGAGCTCTTGTAGCAATTCTGTTGTTCTTAAGTTTTGTGAAAAATTTCTTAAAGGTAATGGGATCTCCTATCCTAATACCTAATTCTTCTACTTCCTTGGCTGAAGTAGCGCCAACATCAATATACATCTCGTGCCACTCTATCACTTTACTAAATTCTTCCCCTTTGATCCTTAAGTGTGGTGGGGTCATTGTGATTATTCCGTCCACAGCACCTTCTGAACCGTGTACAACTACGTGCGTCGAAGGTAGTATACGGTCATCTATTCCTCCGATCTTCTTGAACTTAATGAATCCATCGTCAGTGATCTTAGTGACTACCAGACCCAGCTCATCCATGTGGGCTGCAAATACAAAGTGCCCCTCTTTTTCTCCTTCTATCTTTGTTATAATGTTTCCTAGACTATCGACTTCTGCTTTTAGACCGAGCTTTTCTACTCTTGCTTTTAGATATTCAGCAGTTTTCTTTTCATATCCAGAAACCCCGGGGACATTTATTATATCAAAAAGCTCATTAAGATCAACTGCCATTATACTCTCACCTTGGGATATATTTTAGAGAGAATTGAAAAATAAATGATAAAAGTTAACGATTTTAAGCGGTGGTGATCAAAGTGATAAATCGGCCAAAGATTATTCTCACGAACGATGATGGGATATTTAGTCCTGGACTAAGGGTTTTATATGAAGCTGTTAAAGATCTCGGGAAAATTTATATTGTGGCACCCTCAGAGCCTAAGTCTGCAGTAGGGTTAGGAATTACCCTTCATAAGCCCATAAGGGTTCATGAAGTAACTCTTTGGGGAAATGTCAGAGGTTTTGCAATTAATGGAACTCCTAGCGATTCTATTCATGTGGCAAGGGAAGTGGTTGTTAGAGACAAAATAGATCTGGTTCTTTCAGGAATAAATATAGGAGACAACACAAGCATGCAGACAATATTGTCTTCTGGGACTCTTGGCGCAGCTGCAGAGGCATCATTAATGGGAATTAAGTCCATAGCATTTTCTGCAAATGTTCAAAGTGGAGAAGAATTCTATAACGAGGTCTACTCGTCTATAATAAAGAAGGTAATTCGAATTATGGTTTCTCATATTCTTAATAATGGATTTCCTAAGGGCGTAGACGTAATAAGCGTAAACTTCCCAAGCGAAATTAGAAGTGGAGTTTATGTCGTTCCAGCTGCAAGACTTAGGTGGTGGGAAAAATTAGAAGAAAGAAGAGACCCTAGAGGAGCACCGTATTATTGGCTTTATGGAGAACCAACAGAACCAGAGCCTGATACGGATGTTTATGTAGTCCATGTCCTCAAAGGTATTGCCCTTACGCCGTTGGTTTTGGATATGAGCGCATCATCTGGGAAGGCGTATTCTCAGCTAAACTCTATAGCAAAAATAATTCAGCTAAAATTAGAAGAAGAAAGAAGCGAAGAATAAGCTCATATGAGTGTTATGTGGTAAACATACGAGAGAAGAAAAGTTATAAGGTTTGACAAAAGACCACCTATTGTTAAGGCGATTATAGTTATTTTTCTTTTTATTCCTAATATGTAAGCTGCTAGTGCTCCGGTCCACACACCTGTTCCGGGCAATGGTATAGCAACAAAAATAATTAGGCCTATTAAGCCGTAGGTTGATACGTAAGGCGATGCCTTTCTCCTAACCCTCTCAACGTATTTTTTATAGAAATTGAAGATAAAAAGGAGTAGCTTATTTTTGGAGCTCTCAAAAGAAAGAATAAGAGAGTCTATGAGCTCTATGAGAATGCCAAGAGCTATAGAAAGCAGAGTTATAGCGATGGAAGCTAAAAGAAGAGATGCTAAGGGATCAAGTCCTGAAATAATGCCAAAAACAAGAGCGTATCTCCCCTCAAAAGTTGGGATCAAAGAAAATAAAAATACTAATAAGTATAATTTGAGAACATCCAAGTTAATCACCTAACAGTTATTTTACAGATATTACGTCAACTTCTGCTGTCATATTTACAACATCTTCTTTTATGTTGATGTAACCCAATATTTCTTGGGTTTCATTGTCGTATATGCCAAAAGATCTAGTATTTCCTTCTTCCTTTTCCAATATTATGTAGAGTTCTTCCGATGATCCTTGATATCCTAGAACATCGCTTAAAGCGTCCAGAATCGCATTTAAATACCTTTTAAATAAATCTTTGTCCTCAATAGGTGCTTGAATGGTAATTGAGAGCTTTATGCTCATTATTAACACCTGGTGTAACTCTAC
>CBEVQP010000125.1:0-3359 GCA_965552035.1 uncultured Thermoplasmata archaeon
CTAGAGCTTCTTCTCTGTTTTTCCCAGCGTAACCCAATAGGGTAATTAAGCCTCTAGCTTCTATCATTCTTGCAAATGTAGCAGCTTTTTCCAAGGCTTCTATTGTGAATTCCTCTGCTTCCTTTGATGAGACAAAATCCACGTACTTGGATCCATGAATCCACAGATGAATTCTCTTCTTTTTAATTGTATTCCTACTTATCGTCTTAAAATATTCACCAACTTTCTGCAGATATTCTTCTTCACTAGAAAGATCTTCAGGGCTTACTTTAATCCTTTTAGAAAGAAGTTCTATATCAGTATATGATTCATTAAAGGGTAATTCAAGAACTCTAAGAGAGTACTCTTTCATTTTATCTGCACAGTCAGTTAAAAGGCGTTCTATGTTTTCGCTGCCCCTTGTCTGAGCTCCGAGGGGTATATTCGATATCCCGACAAATACTTTTTTTCTCATTTGGTGGTACCTCCTTAATAAATTCCCTAAATAACTTTCGTGAAATAATTAAAACATGAACATATTCTCTTGATCCGATTTCACTATATTTTACTCAAGGATGATTTATAAAAATGTCCTTTCAATGGAAAAATCTAGTGTTGGACTATTTTTTCATATAAAATTTATCAATGTCCTGAGTGTTATATTTATTTCAATTTTTAAGCTCTTATCTCCAAGATTTTTACTCTAAAGATCAAAAAGAGGCTATATGAGTTTTATTCTGATTAAACATGAATGTAAAAGAGGTATTTTCAAACTCACAGTGATCCATTCAAATTTTCTTTTTTATTACAGTGACATCATAGACTCTAAGGTCTTCTTCTTTCTTTCCTTATTTACCAACCTCGTAATATATCCGGCTATAGTATTCCTTACAAACTTACTTTCCGTCTTAATGAGTTTCTCAACAACCTTTTTGTTGTGATCAAAGTCGCCCGTAAAGAGTTCCCTATACTTTTCGTATAACTCTCTAGCTGTCTTCTTGATAAATGCAGGTTTAACAGCTCCCATGATCATCCTCCTCTAGTCCCGTTATTCTGAGTTTTCATGAATAGGAATTAGATCTATTATATAAAGTTTTAGTAGGGGCCAGTAGTCTACTCACCCTACTGAAGTACAAGAATTTCTATAAAGGGCTAGCGCATTCACAGAGTAAACCCAAAAATTGTTAGGTATTAACTAACACCCTACTAAACTTAACTAAACCTTACCTGTGTCGTTTAAGAAGGAGAGAAACTATATTTATCACTTACATCGTTCCCAAAGAGAAGACCAAGTTTTAAAATATAATGTTTTCGCACAGAAAAAAATATGAATACAACAATAATAAATGATTAGGAATATAAAAATCGGGAGAGTCTTTCACTCGAATTGGCGTACCTTTTAAGGGAGGGTTTTTATTTAGTTAACAACAATAAACTGTGAGTAAATTCCATAGGAAGTAAATTTTAGATGGCTCCAAAAATATGGAGGGCGTATGTTGCCTATAAATATGTGATGGGAAGTTCTGGGAGGTGTAGTAGTTGCGTGTTAGTGATGTAATGACTAGAGATCCAATTTACGTCGAAGTTCCCGGATCTCGAGATGAAGTAATCAAATTAATTATGAAATATAAGTACTCTGGATATCCTGTCGTAGATCGCAATACAAAAAAGCTTGTGGGCATAATCACAAGGAAAGATCTTTTAAATAATCCTGGAGAAGATCAAATAGCTCTTCTCATGACTTCAAATCCTATTACCGCTTCTCCTAGAGAAAGTCTAAAAAGTGCTGCCAAGAAGATGTATCAGAACAATATTCACAGATTACCCGTAGTAGATTCTCAAGGAAGTCTTGTGGGAATAATTACTGATAGAGATGTTATTAGATATCTTGTTGAGAAAAAAGTCGAGGTACCAGTTATTGACTACATGAAGAGTCCTTGTTACCCTGTATATTGGGAAACTCCCGCAAACGTCCTTATGGAAATTGTGCGAGTTTCAAAAATTTACGCTTTTCCTGTCATCGACGATAATGGCGATCTGGTCGGAATAGTGACTGATAGAGACCTATTTTCAGAAGCCGAGATACATGATATAATAATTGGAGAGAAAAGTATTGAAAGTGACGAGGACTCATGGACTTGGGAGGGTATAAGGAACGTGTTGCCCTTTTACTACATTACACAGCAGCTTACATTGCCCAAGAAGCCCATAAAAGAGCTCATGGTAAAAGACGTAAGAACGGTCTTTTTCAAGACGTCAATCTGGGAAGCTGCTGAAAAGATGATCCAATACGACATTGATCAAATGCCAGTAGTTGATCATCATGAGAGACTTATAGGAATGATAACCATTCATGATCTCCTTTATGCAGTAACAAAACACTAACACCACTTCTTGGTGAAAACTATGGGCGATATTTACGACGAAATAATGTCACTTAGTAAAAGAAGGGGGATCGTGTATCCTTCTTTCGAAATTTATGGGGGCGTTGCGGGTTTCTATAGTTACGGGCCCATTGGTACCTTGCTGAAAGAGAATATTCTGGACGTTTGGAAGAAGTTTTATGTAGTAAGAGAGGGTTGCCTACTAATCGATACTCCTAATGTTGTCCCATACCAAGTTTTAAAGGCTTCTGGTCATGTAGATAGATTTACTGACATTCTTATTGAATGTCCCAAGTGTGGATCGAAATATCGTGCAGATAAACTCATAGAGGAGCAAGGACTTGACTCTTCAAACCTTACGATGGAGAAAATTATCCAAATTGTAAATTCCGGGAGTCTAAAATGCCCATCATGTGGAGCTCCGCTCGAAAATCCTCGGGAAGTTAACCTTATGTTTAGGACTGAGATCGGTTTCGGAAATGTTATTAAGGCTTTTTTGAGGCCAGAGACTGCACAAGGCATTTTTGTTGAATTTAACATCCTCTACAACGTAAATAAGAAGAGATTACCTATGGGTGTTGCTCAAATAGGCAGAGGGTTTAGAAATGAGATTTCTCCGAGACAGGGCGTAATAAGGCTTAGAGAGTTTAACATGGCAGAAGTTGAAGTGTTTTTTGATCCAGAACAAGATGATCATCCTAGATTTAATGACTTGAAAAATGAAAAAATTAGAGCCCTCACAAAGGATGATAAAGAAGTATATGATACTGTGGAGAGTCTATACTCTTCAGGAATAATAAAAGGGAGACTTCTCGCGTATTACATTGCACTTACAAAAAGGCTCTTAGTAGATCTTGGTATTGATGAAGATAAGCTCAGATTTAGACAACACAAAGATTTTGAGCTTGCACACTACGCTAAAGACTGCTGGGACGCTGAGGTTTACCTTGAGCGCTTTGGATGGACAGAAATTGTGGGTATAGCTAACAGAAGCTC
>CBEVQP010000126.1:0-3312 GCA_965552035.1 uncultured Thermoplasmata archaeon
GTGATCCTCGAAATCCATGAACCCCTTAGTCTCATTGCTTTCTGGGAGCATTTTTATGCACGTAACTATGTCCACAAGATCTTCTCTGGATATTACTCCTAATTTCTCATAATACGCAGCTACGCGTTGCGCTTCCTCTCTTCCAAGATTTTTCACAAGATGTTTTGCCAGCGCTAGTTTATACAATAGCTCAATCACCGTTATTGCACCTCAGACGAGGTTCACATAGCGATCGCCAAAGAATGGAGGTACTGTAAACTCTTCAATCAATGGATATCCATTTGGTGGGATTATTTTAATAAAGACGTTTGTACCAGGCTTCATGTCTAGCCCAATGGCTGAGGCATTTATGAATATCAGTATAATGTCTCCTGAAGTCACTATAGGATACTCTGGACTGAAGACACCGCCAACGTCTAATATTGGATACGCCGAAAAGTGCTCGGCATCTGCAGAGTTCTTAGTAGTATAATAGTCCGTCATATCTTGGCTTAAGTTCATTGTGAGCGATACTTCAGTCTGACCGTCTGTGATTTCTATTACGGTTTGTCCAAGATCTACTCTGTCAACACCGCCCATAAGGCTAAGCTTTATCATCAAGAACTCTAGACGATCCGAGTAGAAGTCTATGGGCATCATGTATACAACAACATAAACTCTTTCTACGGTATGATTGCCGTTATCGTCAAGACCTACGAGTATTGGTCTTGATAGAAGTGTCTGGTAGTCTTTAGCAAATACGTCGACCTTTACATACGCTGTAGGAACATTAAAGATTACACGACCACTAACGTCTGTAATTGCAACTTTTTGACCTCCAGCCCATATTATGCGAACAGTAGCTCCGGATATAGGTAACTGTGATCTAAGATCTTTGACATCAATAATTAGCTCTGAAATTCCTATTTCTATTAAGTTTACCTCTAGAGTTACGTTGTTATAAGGTGCCGAGGTTCCAAAAGTCGATGATGTTATCGTAAACTCTTGAGGCACATAATAACCGTTAGCCTCCGCATAAATCTTGATCGTCTGAATAGAGTACTGAGAGACATTGACGTAGATGATTCCTACTCCAGTGTCATTTGTTGTTGTTGTCTCGATATTAACCAGCTTGTTATTGTTATCATACTCATAAACATAAACAGTAGCTCCTGATAGCGAATTGTTACTCAGCGCATCATATACTGTAGTTATAACGTAAAATCCGTACGACTGGGTTGCAGAATCATTATTCGTTGTTACATTGGTAATCAGTATTTCCTCGGTTGCTAGAACTTCACGCTTTGTAACGTGCTCTCCAACAAGACTCATTAACTCATCTGCTCCTGGAAGAAGCCTATCTCCTGCAACATTCTTTATGGCAAATGTACCTGAAACCATGTAAAGAATCTGTTCTGAGCTTCTTTCAGCTTGCTGTCTGAAGAGGTTTACAGCATTTATAAGAACTGCAGCTGCCATTGCTGAAACTATGAGGAAAGCAATGAATATGATTAGGGTACCCATACCTATGTCTGCCCTTTCGTTGTTCACAAACCTTCTAATGATATTGTACATTCTCGCTATCATTGGACATCACCTCCCAGGATCCCTTCAGAAACAGTTCTGAGGACTTTTGTGTCTAAGGTTCCTAGAGGATATGTCCTCTTGGAAATATGTCCAGTAGCGTGGAGAACGTACGTTCTTACTGTTCTCTTTGTTAAACCCTTCGGCTGATCTTCAGAAAATCCCCTACCGCGAGGGTTCGTAAGAATATCATTAAAGATATGTTCAACACCTAACCTATCAACCATCAAGATCCTAACCTACCTGGGGGCCCGTCCTGAGGCGCCGGTGGAAAACAGGCAATGAAGGTAAATATCACTCAATGATTATCATTAATGAAAATCACTTATAAAACTTACTTTATGGTTGGTTTTATAAATGATTTATATATAGGGGAGAAATGGACCTCGGGCTAAGAACAAAGCTTTATAAAAATCGTGGGTTTTCGTAAATAGTAGCTCAAAAATATGGGGCCGTGGGGTAGCTTGGTATCCTTCCGGCCTTGGGAGCCGGCGACCCGAGTTCAAATCTCGGCGGCCCCACCATTATATTACTTCCGTTTTTTCCTACGTTGCATACCCGCAATAAAAATGAGAGCTAAAGCCATGACTATAGAAGAGTATAGCATCAAAGGGCTTATTGATATTCCTCCGCCCTCACCAATAGACACTATTCTCTTGTCCAAAAGGCCGACGTATATATTTTTGCCATATATTATAGGCCCGCTCAATCCTTTAATTAAATTTAACCCTGCAGAGATCTTCCAATACTCAAATCTCGCTCCTGCAAACTCCGCTCTATTCCAGATTATTGTTCCAGTTTTCTTATCTATACAATATATGTAGCCATAATCGTCAACTAGATACACATAATTTTTAGACACAGCAATTGTAGATGAGGATTCATGGTTTAGTGCCGTTGACCAAATGATATCTCCCGTATCTTTATCTATGCAATACACATAAGTATCTGCAGAAGCCACAAATACAAATGTCTCAGAAACAGCAGGGCCTCCAAGGGCAGGACCCCTTAATTTAACACTCCAAACAAGATTTAGATTTTCATCTAAAGCATAAACAAAACTTTCGCTAGTTGTAAAATAAATTCGTCCTTCGCTGTAGATTAACGCCCCCACAACCCCCCCTCTGATCATTGTAAGATTAAAAACCATTTTAGTAATATTCCACGTAGTTTTATCTAATTTGATAATTCTTCCCCTATATGTTCCTATATATACGTACCTTTTTCCATCATATGCGGCTTTTGCCCATATGTACTCTCTAAAATGATATGTCTTAACTATTTCCCTTTTTTCGATATCAAAAACATATATCCTCCCAGTATCGTCAAAGAATATGAGGTATCTATCGTCCACTAAAGTTGGAGTAATCGCCGTTTCATTTTCAAGTTCGTATTTCCATAAAATTTTTCCTGTATATGCATCAAGTGAGAAAATAGCCCCATCCCTAATAAGTACATAAAGCTTTCCCTTACTATAGACGGGAGATGCTATTATTCCTCCCACGGGATTTATTGCAGCCCAGGTAAATGGTAAAGCTACTTGTGTTTCCCAAATTTTTGAGCCAAGCTCAGTACTAATCGCATAGACCTTACCATCCATTGACGTTACATAAATTACGCCATTTACAGCTATAGGCCTTGCAGCTACAATATCGCCAGCATATTGAGTCCACAAAATAGTATCTATTTTTGAAGAGTATTCTGGATAGTACGAGGTATTCTTCTCGTCAAATCTTTCACATACCCAGT
>CBEVQP010000127.1:0-3308 GCA_965552035.1 uncultured Thermoplasmata archaeon
AAATAAGGTGGCATGGAAGAGGAGGTCAAGGAGTCGTTACAGCAGGACGCCTTACCGCAGAGATTGCTCTTCAGGCAGGCTACTACGTGCAATCATTCCCTGAATTCGGTCCTGAGAGATCTGGTGCGCCGGTAAAGGCATATAATAGGATTTCAAAAAACCCCATAAGAAAGCACTACCAAATAACCGAGCCAGACTATGTTATTGTTTTAGATCCCACACTGCTAGGAAACCCCGATCTTAAAAGTGGGCTTAAGCCAGAATCTAAGGTAATAATTAACGCATCAGAGGATCTATACGACAAGATAAAAGAGTTCTTTGGCGAGCATGAGATATATGCCGTAGATGCCACAAAAATATCTCTCGACATTTTTGGAAGAAATATTCCAAACACCCCGATGGTTGCTGCGTTCTTCAAGATATCTGGTCTCGTAAATGACGAAAACATGTACAAGATTACGCTAGAATGGTTTGAAGAAAGACTCGGAAAAGATCTTGCGGAAAAGAATGTAGAGGTAGCTAAAAGAGCCTGGAGCGAGGTGAAAAAACTTGAGTGAAATTAGTGAGAGAAAGCTTCTTGGAACCTGGAAAGAGATGCCTTTTGCTGCTATATTGCCCGGAGGCACTGCTATTGAATATAAAACTGGTACTTGGAGAACATTTAAGCCAGTGATAGATAAAAATAAGTGTATAAATTGTCTCCTTTGTTGGGTTTATTGTCCAGACGCTTCCGTGATCGTCGAAAACGGAGAGGTCAAAGGCTTTGATTATGAGCACTGTAAGGGTTGTGGGATTTGTGCTTCAGAGTGCCCCGTACAAGCCATAAAGATGGTACCAGAACATGGTGGTGAGTAATTATGGTCAAGGTAGCACTTACAGGTGGGGATGCTGTAGCTCTTGCTATGAAGCAGATCAACCCTGATGTCGTTGCTGCATATCCAATAACTCCTCAGACTGTCATAATGGAAAAATTCTCTGAATACGTGGCAAATGGTGATGTTGATACAGAACTTATAACCGTAGAGTCTGAGCATAGTGCTCTTTCAGCTTGTGTTGGTGCATCCATAGCTGGAGCAAGAGTAATGACTGCCACAGCTTCCCAGGGTTTGGCGTTAATGTGGGAAATCCTATACATTGCTGCTTCTCTTAGACTTCCAATAGTAATGCCCGTAGTAACAAGAGCATTAAGTGCGCCCATTAACATCCATTGTGATCACTCGGACATTATGGGCGCAAGAGATTCTGGGTGGATAATACTCTTCTCAAAGAATGTTCAAGAAGCTTATGACAATACTATCCAAGCAATTCGCATCGCAGAGCATTCTGATGCACTTCTTCCCGTTATGGTAGGCCTTGATGGATTTATTACGAGCCATGCTATGGAGACTCTAGAAATTCTGGATGACTCTACTGTTAAGAGCTTTATTGGTGAGAGGAGAGTTCCTAAAGTCTCACTATTATTCACAGAGGATCCTATCACAGTAGGTCCGCTAGCACTCCCAGATTCGTATTTTGAATTCAAGAGACAGCAAGTCGAGGCTATGAAAAACGCTATCAAAGTCATTGAAGATGTTGGAAAAGAATATGCTAAGCTTTCAGGTAGAGAATACGGATTCTTCGATTCCTACAAAATCGATGATGCAGACTATGTCTTAATAAGTGCAGGCTCTACGGCAGAGAGCATTATGGAAACTGTAGATGAGCTCCGTGCAGAAGGTAAAAAGGTAGGATCAATAGGGATACGTGTGTTTAGACCATTCCACGTGGAGCTTATCAGAGAGTTGCTCGCAGGAAAGAAGGCAGTAGCTGTTCTCGACAGATCAATATCATTTGGTGCATATGGCAGCGGAGCAGGACCAATATATCTAGAAATTAAGGCAGCCATGTATGAATCCGAAGAGAGGCCTAAGATCATAACTAACTACATTTATGGTCTCGGAGGTCGTGACATAACACCCGAACATGTTAAACATGTAGTTGCCGAGCTAGAGAGGTTTGTTTCAGAAGGTAAAGCCCCAGACGTTGCAGGATATTTAGGCTTACGCGAGTGAGGTGTTAGGATGGTCAAACCAGTCAATTTGAAGGAAATTAGCTCTCAAAAGGAGCTTCTTAGTCCCGGACACAGACTTTGTGCCGGATGTGTTGCTGGCACCATTGCTAGACAGGTTCTCCACGCAGCTCAGTTAACAGGATATGACTTCGTAGTTGTTAACGCTACTGGATGTCTTGAGGTTGCAACCACCATTTATCCATACACATCATGGCGCGTTCCATGGGTTCACAACGCTTTCGAGAACGCCGCTTCAACTGGTAGTGGTGTAGCAGCGGCTATAAAAGCGCTAAAAAGAAAGGGATTGCTTAAGAAGGATGTAAAAGTCATAATCTTCGGTGGAGACGGCGGAACATACGATATTGGATTCCAAGCACTTTCGGGAGCTATTGAAAGAGGTCATGACTTTCTATACATATGTTACAACAACGAAGCCTACATGAACACCGGTATTCAACGTTCTGGAGCAACCCCTCTTGGAGCGTGGACTACTACTAGTCCTGTAGGAAGTGTCAAACCAGGAAAAACCGAGCATAGAAAGGATTTACCGCTTATAGTAGCAGCTCATGGTGGGGCATACACAGCCACTGCAAATCCAGCATTCTTCGTAGATCTCATGACGAAAGTCCAAAGGGGTCTTGAGGTTGAGGGTCCAGCGTATATAGAAATATACTCCGACTGTAACAGAGGATGGAGACACGACATTAGCATGGGTATTAAGGTGGCGAAATTAGCTACTGAAACAAAGATTTGGCCTTTATATGAAGTCGAAGGAAAATTCGTTAACTTCAAGATAAACTACAAGCCTGCAAAGCATGTGCCAGTAGAAGAATGGTTAAAGCTACAGGGACGTTTCAAACACTTACTTAAAGAGAAGAACAAATGGGTAATTGAAGAACTTCAAAAAGCAGTAGATAAGAACTGGGAAAAACTCCTCAAGTTTGAAGAAACGTTTGGTAAAAAGTAACTTCCCTTTTTCCATATTATTTTTGTTCAAATTGCGATTGCTTGTTTTGAATTCACAGTTTTATTTTTGTTAAGTTGGCTCTTAGTTTTTACATTCTTTTTGCAACAAAAATAAAAAGCTCGGTACGTATAAGTGTAATGCATACGCTCCTAAGTATTCACTAAACGTGTGCTTAATTATACATGATTTCACAGAGCTTGGCACTTTTTACCAAATTTCATATAATGAATTTAAGCCAAAAAGAGAGTATGTTGGAGGGTGTGTAAAGGTGACTGAGAAGCTCAAGGAGAT
>CBEVQP010000128.1:0-3288 GCA_965552035.1 uncultured Thermoplasmata archaeon
CTGTAATCTACAAAATACTTATTGCTCTTATTCTCGGTGCTATCGTTGGTGCTATTGTTGGCGATAAAATTACCGTAATTAAACCCCTTGGAGATCTCTTCATAAGACTTCTGAAAATGATCGTAATGCCCATAGTGCTGGCTTCGCTGGTTGTAGGTGCGGCAAGCATAAGCCCAGCAAAACTAGGAAAAGTTGGTGTAAAAATTATAATCTATTATCTAATTACATCGGCATTTGCAGTTCTCTTTGGTCTACTTATGGCAAACGTGTTTAAACCAGGACTTGGACTTGAGCTAGCCGGTACAGGTGAAATTACTCCTAAGACGCCTCCGCCACCAACAGAGGTGCTACTAAACATAGTACCAAAGAACCCATTCGCAGCAATAGTTAATGGAGAAGTCTTACCAACAATATTCTTCGCTATAATATTGGGTATTGCAATTTCATACCTCATGAACAGCAAGAACGAGAGGCTAAGAAAATCTGGAACGACGTTGTTTGTATTCTTCGACGGTCTTGCCGAAGCTATGTATAAGATTGTCCGTGGTGTCTTAGAATATGCTCCATATGGTGTATTTGCGCTTATAGCGGTTGTAGTAGGTACTCAAGGACCCGGTGTACTAGGACCTCTAGGAAAGGTTGTTGTCGCTGTGTATCTAGGTCTATTCCTGCAAATACTTATAGTCTATGGATCAGTGCTATACTTCTTCAGATTTAACCTAATTACGTTCCTGAAGAAGGCTAAGGACGCTATGGTAACAGCTTTCGTTACAAGAAGCTCGAGTGGTACGCTGCCTGTTACAATGAGAGTCGCTGAGGAGGAGATGGGTGTCGACAAGGGTGTTTACGCATTTACATTACCTCTAGGCGCTACGATTAACATGGATGGTACAGCTCTATACCAAGGTGTCTGTGCAATGTTCATAGCATTTGCCATAGGACAGTCGTTACCGCTTTCTCAACAGCTGATGATCGTACTCACGGCCGTTCTTGCTTCTATAGGAACTGCGGGTGTGCCTGGTGCAGGTCTTATAATGCTAGCAATGGTCTTAGAGGCTATTGGATTACCTCTTGAGCCAGGTACCGCTGTTGCTATAGCCTATGGTATGATTGCTGGTATCGACGCTATTCTCGACATGGGTAGAACAATGGTCAACGTAACTGGTGACCTCGTAGGTACTACCGTTGTAGCTAAGACTGAAGGAGCTCTAGATGAGAGTAGATGGAAGTAACTTTTTCGTCCTTTCTACTATTCTATTTTTTAGCGTGTCTAAACGTTTTCTTTAAGTTCTTAATATTTTTCTTATACGTATACAGTGCAATTACATCCAAAAACTTATGTTAAACTCCTGCTTAAAGTTAAAGATACCTTCAAAACGCTACTTTTTAGTTTGACAATTATAAACCTTAAAACCTCTATTTGCAGAGTGTAGTACTGACACGCTTCCTACCCTAAAGGACGAGGCTCTCTTTGTGTTGGTTTTGTAAAGTGAATAAGCGGAGATACTCGTATATTTCGATATTTCTATTTTTGACATTTTGATAACATAAAGTCTTTATGCAAAATAATGCGACTTCCTTAATTGGTGATGATGTTTTATGACTAAAAAAAGATATAACAGCTTCTCATGAAGAGTCTAACCATAATATACACAAACATAATGAAAAAGAGGGTGCTATGCTCGAAAAACCTCATAGAGCTCATAATCATGATGTTATGATTACTGAGTTTAAAAGGAGATTTATCGTCTCAACAATCTTGACGCTACCAGTAATATTGCTATCGCCTTCTATACAAAAATTCCTGGGGTATGAGTTGTCGTTTCCGGGGCGTATATACATTCTATGGTTAATTTCTTCGATAATATATGTATACGGTGGCTATCCATTTTTAAAAGGAGTAATTAACGAGATTAAGAAGAGGCTTCCGGACATGATGACACTAATAGGAGTAGCTATTAGCATAGCCTATTTTTATAGTACGGCAGTAACCTTCCTTATCCAAGGTGAAACCTTTTTCTGGGAGTTAGCAACACTGATAGATGTAATGCTTATCGGCCACTGGATGAGAATGAGAACCATAACAGGTGCATCTAGAGCTCCTAGCCAAGTCTATGCCAACAATAGCACACCTAGTTAAGGAGAGTGGTATGATCGACGTTCCTATATCTGAGGTTAGGCTCGGAGACAAGGTGCTTGTGAAGCCCAGTGAAAATATATCCGTTGACGAGATGGTTGTAGAAGGGGCCAGTAGCGTAAACGAAGCCCTAGTCACTAGAAAGCCATAAATGATCTCAAGAAGATGGGTATAAAGACAGCAGCACCGTTAAAAAATTATTATAAAACATACGCACATAATAGTATTATAATAAGAAGCATGGTAATCACGGGGGTGGGCTATTTGCGTAAGACCTTATTTGCGGTCTTAGCGATAGGAATTTTGGCCTATTTTCCCGTAGCCTATGCCATAAATATCTGGCCATTTAATACTGGTGGAATCGAATTTAGAATTCACTTTCACGATCATAAAGGCAACGTTTATGATATCCCAAACACTCTGCCATGGAGATCAAGCAATTTCGTAATTTACTATCAAGTGTTCATAAACTCTTACGACAACGGGCTGACGGAGATTGCTAAAGGAAAGACTTCAGAATCAAGGATTGTTATTAGATTAAACGAAAAACTCGAAGAAATATGCGAAGAGTGGCTTAACAGGCCGTATAGCGAGGACATACTAATTGGGGTAGAGTTAGACCTATGTGTTATAGATAAAGATACTAACGAGATCGTAGGTCGTTTCATAGAGTTTAGACTTGTTGATCCGATGAATATACTTCAAGGTGGTCTTGAGATAGAGGACATAGACATAACGATTCTTGAGAGACATTCCCTAGCAGAGTTTTCAAAAAATGTTCCCCCTAATGTTGAACCTTCTCAAGTAGGCTATTGTGATTGGATGCTAGAGTATAAACTCACCCCTGAAGATATTGCCGAAGTCTTGGAAGAGCAAGGACTCTCGGACTGGGTAATGTGGGTAGACGATAAGGCATATATAAAAACACCTGTACTGGTTGTAGAAAATACAAAAAATTCTCTTGGAATATCCTCGGAAATAGACGTGTCCTTTTATATTGAGATTGAGGAAGAAACTACACTCGAAGGATCGCTTGCCATAGGAAGTGGTATACTCCAAGAACTTTCTGGAGGAAAGTCTTTATATGACATCGCACCAGAAATCACTCTATATAAAGGTGTTAAGACCATATCAAGAAAAGTATCATATGG
>CBEVQP010000129.1:0-3263 GCA_965552035.1 uncultured Thermoplasmata archaeon
TATAAATCCTAACATTTATCGTGTAGAGTTCCACGAAGTTACTAAGAGAGCCATAGAAGAGGCCATCGAGAATAGAAGGAAAATAAACAAAGACCTAGTGAATGCACAGATTGTTAGGCGTGTCGAGGATCGTTGGATAGGCTTTGCCCTCTCACAAAAACTTTGGGTGGTGTTTAAAAACCGTAATCTCTCTGCTGGACGTGTGCAGACACCAGTTTTGGGGTGGATTATAGAGCGTACAGAACAGGCTAAGAAGAAGGTTCCAAAGACCGTAATATTGCTATGGTCACCACAAGATGAAACGAGAAAGTTAAAGGTGGAAATTCAGAAAAGATTTGGTACAAGGTACGGACACATTGAAGCCTTAGTCAAGGAAGTTCATGTCGAGGAAATTGAAAAAAATCCTCTTCCACCGTATTCAACAGATATGCTGCTTTCTGAGGCTGCTGCAGTACTAAATATGGGTGTGAATAAGGTAATGGCTCTAGCTCAGGACCTTTTCGAAGTAGGTCTTATCACGTATCACAGAACAGATTCTACGAGAGTCTCAGATAAAGGTATTGAAGTGGCAAGAGAATATATTTCCAAGACTTTTGGCAATGAATATTTCAAACCTCGCAAATGGGGAGAGGGAGGAGCCCACGAATGTATTAGGCCAACTAGGCCATGGGACACCAAGACGCTTATAGACCTTCTAAGAAGGGGGATAATTACTCCCGTAGTTCCACTTACTAAGGATCATATTCGCCTTTATGACCTCGTTTTCAGGAGGTTTATAGCATCCCAAATGACTCCAGAGGTTGTAAAGCACATAAAGGCTAAGATTTTAGTTGAAACGGAGATAGTTGAAGTGGAAGGAGATGCTGAGGTATCGAAAGAGACGTTTTCTAAGATTTATAACATTGGGAGGAAGAGAATTCCCATGTTACACGAGAATGAGCGACTAGTCGGCAAAATCATTTGGGCAGGAATGACGAAAGCAGTAAGAGAATACACACAGGCAGAGGTTATAGCGGAAATGAAGCGCAGAGGATTGGGAAGACCCTCCACATATGCGAAAATCGTCGAGACACTTATGCGTCGTAAATATGTATGGAACGTTGGCAAAAACTATTTAGTGGCCTCCGAGATAGGGAAGGAAGTTTATGAATACCTTTCAAAGAGCTATGGAAACATGGTTTCCGAAGAAAGAACTGCAAAACTTGAAGAAAAGATGGACATGGTCATGAGTGGAGAAATGCCTGTGCAAGAGATTTTAAGAGAGCTATATGAGGAAATTAGACCAATAATAGGAGAGTTTGCGAGGGAATTGCATCATAAGAGGCCTGAGGAGGTCACCGAATAATGGATATTAATGTAGTAGATCTTTTTTCTGGAGCAGGGGGCTTTTCTTTAGGTTTTTACAAGGAAAAGTTTAAGATCCTATTAGGTATTGAAATAGACGAATTTGCAGCTACAACCTACTCGGAAAATCTCAAAAATACATACATTATGGTAGAAGACATAAGAAAAGTCCATGGAAAGCACATAGTAGATGCCATAGGGAATAATGTAGACGTTATAATCGGAGGCCCGCCTTGTGAGGCATATACGGTAGCAAATAAAAATAGGATGAAAGATCCTTTAGATAGGCTTTACGTAGACCCTCTGGGCCAGCTTGTTCTTCACTTTATTCGCATAGTTGGCGACTTAAGACCAGAGATCTTTATAATGGAAAATGTCACACCTGTTGCAGAGGGGCCCCTAAGAGAAGCGCTTATACGTGAGTTTTCTAGGGTAGGATACGAAAAAATATATTTCAACGTACTTCACGCCGAAGAATTTGGAAACCCTTCAAGGAGAAAAAGGATGTTCATATCCAACGTGCCTCTGAAAGAATTGATTCTGGAGTTTAAGGAACGTTCTAAGACTGTTTGGGAAGCGATCGGCGATTTACCCCCTCCCGGCTATGGCCCTCCAAATCATGATCCTGTGCCTTTATCGGAGAAGAAATATAGGAAGATGGTAACCCTTCCATGGGAAAAGGGCATAGTCTATTTTAAAGGATCTAAAGGCAAAATAATGGTATCGTGGATAAGATTACATCCCTTTAAGCCAGCACCAACGGTTATGGGAAAATCTCGCTTTATACATCCATTTGAGGATAGAGTTCTTACTCCCAGGGAGCATGCGAGGCTAATGAGCTATCCTGACAATTTTGTTTTTTATGGTCCAAGGGAGGCCCAATATAACCAAGCTGGCGAGTCAGTACCTCCAGTGTTGTCGAACGCAATTGCCAGAGCAATAAAAAAGTATTTTAAGAGCAATTAATGGATGAAAATTTCATTTTAGTAGCATTTTACACAAAAGTTATGAAATGATGGTATTATATAAGAAACACACGCGGAGGGATAGAAATGATCGCAATAGTATATAATAATGTGGGTAGTGCAGGAAAAATAGAGGGATTTGTAGAAATAGTTTTAGGGTTTATGCCTGACGCCCTTATTGTAATATCACATCCCTATGGCTCTGGTGCCCAGACGGGAGTTCCTGCTGCTAGTAAGAAAATATTTAAGACAGGAGGAAAACTTCTCGTTACAAGTTCCCTGAAGGAAGCAATAGATCTTCTTAAGCCCTCAAAAGTTTATGTGTTTGAGCCTAGAGATAGGGGTGCCTCAGAAGAGTTTGACCCAGAGGAAATTATAAAAGAAATGGACAAGGAATCTGTGATGCTGGTCTTCGGTGGAGAATCTCCAGGGACTCCTCTAAAAGAACAGGAGCTTGCGCATAAAGTCGTTTGGGTAGGATCGCCAGAAAACATTGGTGCACAAGCTGCTTTAGCAATCGTGCTTTATGAGATTAAAAAGAGGAGAAATCTCTGATAAGCGGTTTTATCCTGTTAAATTAATCTTTTTTATGATGCATTGCTAAGAAAGTTCCAGCCTTTAGAGTAGGAAAGAAATCACCTTAATATTCGTAACGTGTTAAAAACAGCTATTAAAGCAACCCCTACATCTGCAAAGACTGCTCCCCACATCGTCACGTGACCAAATATTCCCATTACTATAACACTAAATTTTACTCCTAAAGCCATAGTGATGTTTTCCCAAACAATGCTTCGGGTCTTTCTTGCTAATTTAATTGCTGTTGCTAATTTTGAGGGTTTATCGTCCATAATCACAACGTCTGCTATTTCTATTGCTGCATCGCTTCCTAAAGCCCCCATAGCAACGCCGACATCTGCTCTTGCAATTACAGGAGCATCGTTTATCCCATCTCCA
>CBEVQP010000130.1:0-3254 GCA_965552035.1 uncultured Thermoplasmata archaeon
TAAAGAAATGAGTGAAAAACTTAATATCAAGTTTCCTTGGAAGTCACGTAGGGAGTTGCTCTCGAAAATAAGTTCATGTTTTGGTGTGGATGTAGATCTGCTAAAAAAGTTGTGGTTTATAAAATTAAAGAGTGTAAAAGAGGCTTCTAAAGTTGTATATAAGCCTATTAAAATTGACTATGAGGATGAAGAGATGAAAGAATTTAGACTTATGATTTTATCTCATTATAAATCGATATCTTCTCAATACACAAATATTTTAGGCCCCGATAATAATATTTATATTAACGCTAAAGATGCTAACTCTCTAGGAATTAAAGATGGAGATCTCGTTGAAATCTATAACCTTAATGGGTCTATTGTGGGTAAAGTAAAAGTTTCAGATAACATATATCCAGGAGTGGTTGTAATATACAAAGGGGCTAGATTTTCTGGAAAAACGCCAAATGTGCTCACCAATAACCTTGTTGATCGATATGGTGTTATAGCCTACCATAGTTCCAAAGTATTTATAAAAAAGTTAGGGTGACTTAAAGTGAAAATCAGGGTCAGAGTGAAAATTTTTGGAAAAGTTCAGGGCGTATATTTTGAGTATAATATGAAAAAATTCGCTGACAGATTAAATATTGCAGGATGGGTTAAATCATTGCCAGACGGAAGTATAGAAGCTGTATTCCAAGGAGAAAGAGAAGCCGTCGAAAAAATAATAAAATGGTGCCAAATTGGACCGCCAACGGCTAGAGTCACTCGTACTCACGTATTCTGGGAAAGACCAAAACCGGAAGAGGGACAAGAGTTCAAAATATTGAGATAGTCTTAAAGTAGCGACCTAAGTTTCACATCTGCGCATAAAACTCCGAAAAATCTCCCATCCTTTACTAACGGAGTGCTGTATGTGACTACATAGTCACCGATATTGTAATCTAAATAGGGATCTATCCACACAGGCTCCATTTTTTCCCTTGTTCTCTTATACCATGGACGAGAAGTATAATCGAATCCTTCGCCAGTTTCAATGTATGGGTGCGTTCTCACACCAACTCCATCTATAGCTACATAAACCAGTGTAACCAGTCCTCTCAGTTCTTCGTATAACTTTCTGAGTTCCTGATCAATGTCAGATGTAGTGATTACTGCATCTCTATATCTATTAATTGTTTCTTCAACCTTCATCATGTTTCTGTTTATTTTCTCGATAATTTCCCTTAATTCTGTTGATTTCTCGATCAACATGTTTTCAAGTTGCGTAATAAGTTGTACTGATTTATCTAATATCTCATTTATTTCATTGAGAATCCCAGATATTTCCGAAACATTTGTTTCTATCACTCCTAAAACATCACTCATGCTTTCAATGTGTGATAACTCAGATATTGTTTCCGAAAATACTGACGTAAGATCTTTCACGCTCCCTGAGATGTAGCTAATTATTTTATTTACATTTTCTTTGAATTTTGTAATCTCTTTAGAGCCCGTGGACATTGCCTCTCTAAGGGCGTTTGCTTTTTCGAGTAGCTCTCTAATATTCTTTGAGATCCTTTCGGCATTTACCTTAGTATCTGCAGCAAGCTTTTGGATGTTTTCAGCAACTACTGCAAACCCCTTACCAATATCGCCAGCCCTTGTAGCTTCCATTGAGGCATTTAAGGCTAAAATACTTGTTCTTTTAGAGATTCTTGAAATTTCATTTGTTACATTAGAAATCTCGTTAATAGATGTTTCAAGAGTCCCCCAATAATTAAATAATTCATTAAATACATTTACAAGATTTGTAGCTAATTTTTCAAATTCGTTCGTTATAAGTTCTAAATTGCTTAGAATTTCCTCTGAGTGTCCTTGTCTTTCCATTATTTTGTCATAAAGCTCATGCGCCCCTTCTAAATATTCTTTGATAGTATTCCTAATGTTATCTAGACTCTGCAATATTGTTCTAGACACTCCCAATGCTTCTTGACCTTTCGTCTTAAACTCCTCTGTTGAATGTCTAATTCGAGCCACTTCTTCCACTGTTTCATCTAGCCACTTTCCTATTGATTTAAGTACTGACGTATACTTTAAGAATAAGCTTCTAACCGTCTCCACAAACTGTTGGGAAGTACTCTCGATAAATTCTACGTTATCATTACCTATAAGCTCGATGGCAGCCTTCTTAGTTTCAGTGGAAGTGCTACCAGACCATGAGGTTTTTATAAAATCTAAGAATATCTTCATGTATTTTATTTCAAATCTCCACAAAAGGATGATAAGTGCTAAAGTTATGACTGCTGCTATAGCGATAACATAATCTTTAATATAAAAAACGCTATAAAGCATTATCACGAAGGTAGCTGCAATTACTAAGAGTCTAAACACCGAAACTTTTCTCATAACATCACCAGGGCACGATGTCAGTATTAATTTAAAGTACTGATTGCATGTTTATTCCCTTGACTACATTATGGAGGATGATTGGAGAGTTTGAACTATTTTAGACATAATCACTTTTCTCTAACTATAAATCTCTGGAAGGTTTGTCAGTTCATTTTGATTCTTGAAACATGTTCGCAATGAAATAATAGGCTCTTGTTTAAACATCTATGATAATTGTCTAAAGAGAATTTTATAAGTCTTTCTCTATAATAAGCGAGAAACTGTTTCAAAACTAATAAATAAAAAATATTTGAGATAGGCTAAATTAAAACGTTCTCTAAAGTTTCTTCTTCAAATTCTATTACTTTAAAATCGTTTTTTAGCTTTTCGACAGATTCCCCGTCCTTTATTATTGCCACAAAGGTACCATCTGGATTTACTTTAACCCTGTATATATACGACTTAGTAAGCATAAGATACTGAATATGCGATGGCTCATCAAAGAGTTCTAATTTTCCTCTTACTATTTTGTACAAAGTCCCTCACCCCCTAGAAAGGCGTATTATTCAAAGTAATTCTTTATGTAAACATATGTTCTCTTGTAAATTTCTGAGTTTTCAATTTCTTTAATCCACTGCGGGTCGCGTTTATATACCTCCTTCTCTAGATCAACTTCTGGATGCATTTTCTTATACTCCTCCCAAGGTATACTGAACTCCTCTTGCACTTTATCACGATAAATTTCCGGAATAACGTTAAAGGCGCAGAAGGGCACTACACGGCCATCAGGCATAGCATAGTGGATTTGGCACCTTCTTACTCTGTTAATATCGTAATTATAAAGATCTTGGAAGTGCATTGTCCCTATAAACAGCGACTTTAAGTGGAACTCTCCTAAAGCGTGA
>CBEVQP010000131.1:0-3254 GCA_965552035.1 uncultured Thermoplasmata archaeon
AGGTTCCTCAAGGAGGATCCTTGGGAGAGGCTTAGACTACTGAGGGAACATATACGCAAGACAAAGTTACAGATGCTCCTTAGAGCCCAAAACATCGTGGGATATAAACATTATCCAGATGACGTGGTAGAGAAGTTTGTGGAGCTTGCGCATAAGAACGGCATAGACATTTTTAGGGTTTTTGATGCGCTTAATGACGTAAGAAACATGAAAGTGGCGATAAAAAAGGCAAAGGAAGTTGGTGCAGAGGTTCAAGGCGCTATATGTTATACGACAGGCCCTGTATTTGATATAGGGTATTATCTAGAAAGGGCCGAGGAACTGCTATCAATAGGTGCGGATTACATTACGATAAAGGATATGGCAGGACTTTTGGATCCAAATACTGCTTATGAGCTTGTAAGCGCTATAAAAAAGGAATTTAGAACGAAAGTGAATGTCCATACACACTCCACGAGCGGTATGAGTATCGCTACGTATCTGAAGGCTGTGGAAGCTAATGCGGACTATATAGATACTGCGATAAGCCCACTGGCCTTTGGGACAGCGCAGCCAGGTATACAAACAGTATACTACGTACTTCCAAAAGAAAAGAGGCCAAATATTGATATGAAGAGGATTCATGAAATTTCAAAGTATTTAGGAAAAATATTAGAGGAGAAGTATGACAGTTATCTAGAAAAAAGAGCCTTGATGGTAGATCCTAACGTGTTGATTCATCAGATTCCAGGGGGAATGTATTCTAACCTTCTAAAACAGCTAAGGGATCTAAACAAACTAGACAAACTCGATGAAGTCTTGGAAGAAGTGCCAAAAGTAAGGGAAGAGCTAGGATATCCACCACTTGTAACCCCTACGTCGCAGATAGTAGGGATTCAGGCAGTTTTTAACGTCCTTTTTGGCAGATATAAAAGGGTTACAGAAGAGACTAAGGACTACGTAAAGGGACTCTATGGAAGACCTCCAGTGCCTATAAAAGAGGAAATAGTGAGGCTTATACTTGGAGATGAAAAGCCCATAGAAGTTAGACCTGCAGACCTCCTTAAGCCTATGTTGGAAAAGGCCAGAAAAGAACTTCAAGAGAAGGGATATCTAGAGAAGGAAGAAGACGTCCTGAGCTATTGTTTGTTCCCACAGGTTGCGTTGGAGTTCTTTGAATACAGGAAAAAGCAGAGGGAGCCCAAAGAAGCTAAAAAAGAGGCTGTAAAGCGCAAAGAAGGGATATCTATTGAGGGAATCAAAGGGATGAAGATGAAAATAAGGGTAAAGGATAAGGTATACGAAATAATATTCAAGGACGTGGAAATAGAAAAATAAACTTCGATCAAGAATATTTCTTCAGTTTATCTATGAGCTCTTCAAGGTTTCTTGCTACATCTGCGATGGCACCTGCTATCATTTTATCTTCAAGGAATTTATCGTTATCAGTATATCCTACTATCGGTTTTCCTAGGGCATATGCATATCCTACTTCGAATCCCAGGTCGCGTCCGTAATTTATGAGCACTGCTACTACGACATCAGATGTTTTAATACCATTTATGTTTGCCCCAAAAACCGTAGCTATGTCTTCGCTTTGAGGAGTATCCCGCTGCGGGAGATATACTTCAAAGCCATGGCTCTCGAGGAACTTTGCAATCTCCTCGTTAAGCTCTTTGTTTTTAATGAAGAGGAGATAAAGGCCCTCATAGCAGGAAAAAATGCATGGAGAGATATTTAAATGTTAAGAACCCACCCGTCTTTTCGTAAAGTACACAAAACAGTTAAACGAATTAGACTACCTCGAGGCATCTGATGTAAGACCAGAAATTACAACGCGGTTACCATCTTTTAGTTTAAAAAACATAGGCTCATACTTCATTTTACTAAAGTCCGCCCTAAATATGTCAGGTCTCATATGAACCTCTTCTAGATATTCTCCGCTAAATGAGAACACTTTATCTATGAATATTTTTCCGAAAATGTTGAAGTAAAGATGAAAATACTACTTCCCGTGATTGCTATAGGTGGCGTGCATTTGCTCCGGCTGGGATGGTAATTCTTGGAGAAATAGCTCCTAAGGATCTAAGAGGTACTGTAATGGGAATATACGACTTTTCTACATCAATAGGTATGATTTTAGGCCCAATATACGGCAGAATAGTAAAAGATCTTTTTGGATATAGAGTGTTATTTCTTTCGTGCAGTGTGCTTGTGTTTATTGCTCTTATGGCTCTTGTTAAATATTTGAAAATAAAATCCAGAGATGAGTAGCTAGTAGATGCTAAGGATAACGTTTTTAAGTTTATGAGTGGAAGAAGCAATTTCGCAGAGGATGGCATAAAAGACATTTTTACCATTATAATTATTAATGTTAGGGCTAATAATGGTGTGTTTACAGTTAAAGTAGCAAAGATGGCAGGATTTCAGGAGCTAGTAGTAGCTATTGAGTCAGATCCCATTACGGCAGAATACTTTAAAGAGAAATGTGGGTTGAATGAACTTGATAATGTAGTAATCTCTCAAAGGTAGCATTAAAATATATTCCTGAAGCAGAGATAATGCGATTGTGCTTAAAGAAATGGGTTAGACTTAGAAAATTTGCATTATGGTGGATGTTTGAGGTAAGCTGTATGGATAAAAACATTAGATGGTCACATTGATAAATGGAAAAATATTAAAGACTTAACGTCTTCGCATCTTGAAATTTTGAAGGGCATTATAAATAGTCATGGGAACTACAATTTATGTCTCTTTTGGAAGTTTTGGGGAAAAGTGAAAGGAACTAAGATATCAGGAGGTGTAAAATGATGCTCAAGCTAGGGATTTTCTTAAGAGGCTATACGTACGGAGGGGCTCAAGTATCTACTCTTGAAAGCTTAAAAGCCCTTAAGAAATATTTTATGGAAGACATAGAAATTTTTGTATGGTATCATCCGAATTGTGACGTACACTTTCTGAAAGATGTGGAAAAAATTGTGGGGAGGGAAAATGTTAAACCTATACCACTAAAAGGAAAAATTCTATTATCTGAGAAAACAGTATATGACAATGTCCAAATTCCCATTGGAGTAAAAAACACTCTGAGGAAAATAGATTTGCTATGGATTCCTGAAGAGTTTTTTCAAATAGCCTTTACTCTGAAAGAAACAAAAGAATTAAAAGAAATCCCGCTTATAACGCATATGAGATGTCATTTTCTTTCTTGCCCTCAGTGGTCAAAATTTTATGGGAAAATGAAGATATGAAGGGTGGGCTGTATGACGTTGCTATAG
>CBEVQP010000132.1:0-3223 GCA_965552035.1 uncultured Thermoplasmata archaeon
ATTTGATCCTCAGAGGCGAGTTCATTACCGAGATAATCCCTGTCGTATCCTAGCTCCCTAAGTTTTTCTATACTGACGCCCACTTCTTTAGGCTTGAAATGGGTAAGTGGAGCATCCGTCATATCGTATCTTACTGTACCATCCCTAAAAACGAATATTTGATATTTTGCTCTAAGAATAGCTTTCTCAATAGGTTCCGGGATCTTTAGTTTAGAGTTAAGACCTTTTACACCCTTTATTTCTCTTGGGATTCCGGTTTTCAGTCTTTTTGCAGCATTTTCTAAGGCAAGTTTAAGGTCTATAGTGAACTCTCTAGGTCCTCCAGAGAATATAGTTGTGGGACCACCACAATATGGACATCTTGGGAATGCAGTAATCTTACCACATTTTTGACATTTTCTTAAGCTAACTTCGGTTTTTACTTTCCCTCCGTTTTGAACTGCTTTAATTATACTCCTAGTATTTGTACCAAGAAGTCCTACGGGAATCAATCCATGAACAGGTGGCTTAAGTTTTCGCTCCTTAGATTTCTCCGGACGACCCATTCTTGCACCTACTCTTGTTGGAGCTTTATTTCTTATTTCAACACCAGACAAAGCCGAAACGAATCTTATAACATCATCTTTATGCGCTTTAGAAGCCTCAATACGCTCTTCTACAGGTGCTATTACGTTACCATTCAAATCGAGGCCGCAACCCCGAATAAGCGGATAAGAAAACTGCTCATCTATAATGATATAATCTCCATCCTCTTTATGCAGAGCTCCAAGCTCTATCAAAATCTCCTTTATTTTGGAATCCTTTTTTATTTTAAGCTTATTATCCTCCCATTCTCCATACTCCAAAATAAACTCTCTGAGATCTTCAATGTCCTTTGGTGTAACATCTCCCCAAAAGAGCAGGAAGTTAGGATGTAATGGTACCTCATACTCTTCAGATTTCGAAAATGCCTCAAATGGGTCATTGATTTTTATCCACTCTTCTTCGTTTATTTCTCCGAGTTTCTCTCGAACTTCCTGTATCCACCACTCTATGGAATAAGCTCCAGGGAGTAGGGGATGATTATTCTCAAGAAACTCTCCAAAGGGTATTAAAATCTCCCCTAGATCTACAATTCTTTTTATTTTGTTTCTTTTTACGAGCTCTTTAGCCTGTTCAACGTCACTAATTTGTATAAGAGAACCATCATCAAGTAGTACAATAGGCCCCTCAATTGTGGTACACGGCGTTGCTATTGTGCCCTTCCCAGGAAGCTCTATTTTGAGTTGAGTTCCTATGGCTATGAACTCGTCCACAATATACATTGTCGCAGGATGTATAGCAGTGCCCGCTATTCCCCCAGTTCTTGATCTACCATACCTAAGTCTAAATCCACCTTTGAATCCTGGATGTGCAAAAACAGGTCTACCTGCTACAAGATCTCTGAGATACTTTGACTCTAGCTCCTCAAAGTTATATGTTTCACCTTCCTCTTCCTCCTCATAATACTCTTCCTCAACATCCTCATTATTTTCTATTTCCAGAGATTCTTTGGATTCTTCTGCTTTATGAGATTGTATTTCTATGATTTTATCAAGAAACTCCCATCCATCAATATTCAGCTTTTCCACGTACTTTTTTATTTTTGAAGCTTTCTGACAAACTCCCTCGGCAAGTACAAGACACATACCTCCACGTATCTTGTTTGTTTCTACACGTGGTAAGTCTCTATGTCCTGTGACCTCTCTATCTTCAGTTCCTTCTCCGTCTATACAGATGGGACAATTCTTCACAACAAGCTCGATTTCTTCTGGTGAAGGTTCATATTGAAGATGCTGTACAATTTTGTATAGACCAACTTCTTCTTTATACCGTTCTACCTCATCATCTGTAGGAACATATCTTCCTATTCCAAGCAGTCTTCGCGCATAGTCTGCTATAAGAACGCTTAGAGCTTGAGCAGTACCTCCTGCAGATCTTATAGGTCCTGCATAATAAACCGAAACATAATCGGACCCGTCAAGATTCTTTTTTATTTTTACTTCGGCAATACCCTCTATCGGAGCTACAACAATACCCTCAGTTAGAATCGCCAGGCCCGTTCTTATAGCTCTTTCTAAGAGTGTCTGTTTGTCTGCAACATCCTTCAGCTCATCAAATTCTCGTTTTACTATCATCTCAACAACTTTGAACGCGATAAGCTCTCTTTCGAGCCCTTCTTTCGTGAGTTTCCTTATTACTTCAGCAACCCCCCGAGGACCTACTAACTCCTCTACTCTTGCAGCAAGGTCAACAGCTTGGGGAATTTCGACTTTTCTTTCTGGATCAAATCCCTTTTTTCTAGCTTCTTCTGCAATTTTGTAAGCCTTTTCTATCTCTTTTTGAAGAGCCTCAAGATATTTTTCGATATCTTTGTCGGTATATGGTCTAGTCATAACTATTCACCAAAGCCTTTCTCAGACACGTAGTTTTCTTCTCCAAGGAGAAGCCTCCTTAAACTTACTTTTACGATGTGAGTGGGGATGGGATTAATGCCATGAGTCTTCTGGTAAGGCGTCTGGCTTTGCCATGCAGAGTCGTTTATTATCAATATTCCCTTGAAGAGTTCGTAATCCAGTCGGTGGACATGTCCTGTTACAAATATGTCAGGGGCTATCTCGTCTTCAATGACCAATAGGTCTTGACTGAGAGGCTGAATTGGTGTTCTCTCACCATAACAAGGTGCTAAGTGTCTCTTTTCAAGAAGGATTTTCATTGCCTCTACGGGTTTCTCGTGAGAGAGACCAGGTACTGTAGCAATGACATCCTCTAATGGTACGCCATGAAGTGTAAGGATCCTAGCAACGTCCTCTATTTTAATGGCCATGGGGTTTGTCCAAGATTTAATGTTTCCAGAGGAGGGGCTTAAGATCTCTTTTGGTATGGGGGGTTGCGGTAAAGATAACCTCACGATGTCGTGGTTTCCAGGAGTTATGATGATTTCAATGGAAGTGTCGATCTCTCCTAAGAGTTCTATAAGTTTCTCATATTGTTTGTACACATCGGTTATCAGGAGCTCTCTTTCTTGGTTCGGGTATACCCCCACACCATCAACTAGGTCTCCAGGTATTATAAGGAACTTTACCCTCTCTGCTTCTTCAGACGTATTTAGCCACTTAATAAATTTTCTAAAAGCATCTTCGAGAAAATATTTGCTTCCTACATGAATATCAGAAGTAAATACAATTTCGAATTCTGGCAATTC
>CBEVQP010000133.1:0-3215 GCA_965552035.1 uncultured Thermoplasmata archaeon
TTAAAGTCCATCATAGAAAATGGTTCGTCCATAAGCAATACTTTTGGCCTCTTTATCAATGCCCTTGCAATCATCACACGCTGCTTAAGACCTCCAGAAAGCTCCGAAAATAGTTTGTCTTCGTATCCTTTCAGTTTTACCATCTCGATTGTCTTCTCCATGAGCTTATTCTCCCTCCTTGTCAGTATTCTTGGAGGCTTCTGAAGACTCAATAGGCCCATTTTTATGATGTCCCTTACCCGCATAGGAACGATGTCGTTGACGTCAATTACCTGGGGCACATAGCCGACGATCTTTGAGAGAGATTTTCTAGAAGTTGCTGGATTTACGCCATAAACGCTTACTTCTCCCCTATAACCACTAATTAGCCCCACCAAAATCTTTATGAGAGTTGTCTTCCCAGCACCATTTGGTCCCATAACAACGACGTAAAAAGGACTTTTTAGCTCGAATGTTACGTTCTCCAAAGCTGGAACTCTTTCTCCAGGATAATAATATGTGAGATTCTTGACACGTATTCCTTCCATTTTACTGACCCTCAACTTTGTTTGATCTTATTTACTAATGCGATAACCAAAACTATCAATATAATATTCAAAGTGAGCGAAACATAGAGAGCATATGTCAAAAGCGTGTCTTTTTCGGGTTCGAATGCCAATGTATTACCTATAAACCCTGAATAAGCTAGTTGTCCATAAATCTCTAATGGACTTTTCCCTAAGACATCTATCCTCAAGTATTCTATCTCATTCTTCTGAAGATATTCCTCTATTTTATTATCCGTTCTTAAGTCTACGTCCGTTATGATTACGAGATCTATTCTTTTCATTTTATGATATTCATAGAGCGTTTGCAGTTCATTTATTGTCGGGGGTATCTCTGGATCCCCAGTAAGAACAAGCTCGATAGAGGCATTAACGTCATGAAGGGCGTATTGTAATACAGGACTATACAAAGCCAACTTTAAACCCTCAAACCTTAGAGAAGCCTTTTCTGAAATGGATTTTAGGGCACTCAGATAGCCGTCAGCTAATTTTTCCATTTCAGCATATACTTCAGGATGTTTTATAGAGGTAAAATCCAAAAAAGTCTCTATTAGGGCTTTAGATCCGGAATATGACATTAAGACCCCATGATAATTCTCCCTATCATCTATTTTGAGTATCCTTAACCCGTGTCTTGTATAATCATCAAGAGTGTACACAGGGATGGTAATGTATCCTTCGGCCGAAAGTTGCATGATCTTATCCTCTATGGCTAGGTGATGGGGGCCTGAGGTAAATATTGCCTCACAATTCTTTATAGCATCTAAAACTTCATTAAGAGGTGGTTCATAGTGGTGTGGGTCGACTCCAGGAGGTATTAAGCTTACTACGGCAACATAATCTCCAAAAACCTCTTCTAAAATTTTTCCTATAATTGGCTGAGTAACCGCTACTTTGATTTTATAAAAACTATGCACCTCCTCAGCATTAACGAAATTAGCACCTAATAAAACTGTAGAAAAGATCGTTCCTAAAACAATTAAAGCGCTGTACCGAGGGCTTATCATCTGCAATCCCTCGGGCAGGAAAATGATTCTTAGCTATAATAAAACAACTAATCAAATTTGAATAATATGTGTACAAAAATAGGTATGAATGAGGTGAAGCCGTTCGGGGATGGGGTGAGGGCCCTGATTATCAAATATGATATTCACTTAAAGAGATTTTAAGCTTTATGGTTATAGTGATCACTCATATCCATAGGGTGACGTCAAAATGAGAAAAATTATTCACACAGCCCTTACCATTGCTGGGAGCGATAGTGGAGGGGGTGCTGGAATAGAGGCTGATTTAAAGACGTTTTCTGCATTTGGAGTCCATGGTCTCGTAGCTTTAACAGCCGTAACTGCCCAAAATACTGTCGAGGTAACCGCAATTCATGATATACCTCCAGATATCGTATACGCTCAAATAAAGGCTGTGGCAGAGGACATTGGTGTTGACGCAGCAAAAACAGGGATGCTTAGCAACAAGGATATAGTAAAAACCGTTGCAAGAGCAGTAAAAGAGTTTTCGTTCCCATTAGTTGTTGACCCTGTGATGATTGCCAAATCTGGGGCAAGACTTCTTTCCAAAGACGCTATTGAAGCATTATTAAAAGAGTTATTGCCGTTAGCCTTAGTCGTAACTCCTAATAGATTTGAAGCTGAACACATGCTTGACATAGAAATAAAATCAATTGAAGAAGCAAAAATCGCCGCAAAAGAGATTCATGAAAGATTTGGTCCAAGAGGGGTCATAGTGAAAGGCGGACATATATCGGGAGACTATGCCATTGATATCCTTTTCTACGATGGGAAATTCTACGAATTTAAATCAAAAAGAGTTGAAGGATGTACTCATGGAACTGGTTGCTCTTTTTCTGCTGCCATAACAGCAAACATCGCCCTTGGAAGAGATCTCGTAGAGGCTGTTAAAATTGCAAAGGAGTTTATTACAACAGCGATAAAAATGAGCTATAAGATGGGCAAGGGCCACTGTCCTGTAAACCCGAACGCGTGGATAGAGATTCCTGCAGAAAGATGGAGCACATACGTAATGCTAAATAGCGCTGTTAAGGATCTTATAGACATTATTGAGCATAGCGGGCAGGATCTTATTCCAGAAGTAGGAACAAACTTTGCGTATTCCCTTCCTAAAAAATACGCTAAAACACCTAACGATATCATCGCAATTGAGGGTCGTCTCTCCCGAGGAGTAGATAAGGTCGTGTACAGCAATAAGCTTTCATTTGGCGCTTCAAGGCACCTTGCAAGGGCACTGTTGAAATATATGGAATTCTATCCAAATATAAGGAGCGTTCTTAATATTAAATACTCAGAAGAAATTATAAAAGCAGCAAAAAGGGCAGGGCTTATAGTCTCATACTACGATAGAAGAGAAGAGCCAGAAGAAATAAGAGCTATTGAAGGGGCCACAGTACCTTGGGGAATTGAGACTGCAATCAAAAGGGTTGAAAAAGCCCCAGATGTGATATACCACTTGGGCGACTGGGGTAAAGAGCCCATGATACTAATATTTGGTGAGAGTCCTGAAGACGTAGTGAAGAAACTGAGGAAAATACTAAACGCGCTGAGGGGTTCTGAATGACTTTCGAGGAATTGTTTTCCAAAAGAGTTTCAAGGATTTTTTGGTCCCCTATCGAACTGATTTCAACTCACATAAAAAAGA
>CBEVQP010000134.1:0-3213 GCA_965552035.1 uncultured Thermoplasmata archaeon
AAGTAGGGAGAAATTACTGCCTGAAAGTTTTCTTCACTTGGAGGCCTGTCAATGCAGGAACAATACTTAGCCAATTCTACTATCAACTTTTTATTTTTTATATTGACCTTATCCTGAAGCTCCTTTGCAAATGAAACAGCGCTAACGTTGTGTTTCTTTTCTATGGTCCTATACATTTGAAGGATGTTGGGTAGTAAGTTCTCCATTGTCTAAGCCTCCTCTAGTTTCCAGGAAAAGTGCTAAATTTGTTGAGGGATATTGTGTTCTTGAACTCTGGAGTACTAAAACACATTTTATGATTCTTTTTGATACATATCAATCTACATGTTATTAAATTGATTTAAAAAATTTTATAAAACATCGTCAATAGAGCCCGCCTAAATAAGTCTGAAAATGGGTATCTATAGGGCCATGTCATCGGAAGAAAGATGCAGAATAAATTTTAGAAAAGAAAAGTTATTTCTCTCTGGAGTGGTCGGAGGCCATTTTTTCTGCAAGCTTTCTTCTTATTTTGTCGAATATCTCGTCAGGGGCACCAAAATATATGGCCTCAGCTGGGCACATAGCCTCACATGCAGGTCTTAAACCACTCTCTCTGAGCTCGTAACATCCAGTACACTTTACTACGACTTTATTGATAGTGTCCAAGTCTATAGCTCCAAATGGACACGATACTATGCACATGAGACACCCTATGCATTTAGACTCATCAAGAACTACAAAACCGTCATCGTCACGATATAGAGCTTCTTCTGGACATATACGAATACACGGTGCCTTTTCACAGTGTCTACATCCTACAGGCACCGGTATTCCTCCCTGAACCCTGTACAGATGAACCCGAGGAGTGCCGTGAATTACTCCACATACTCTTTCGCATGTTTCACAACCTATACAGCTCATGTAGTCATAATGAAGTTTATACTTCATTGCCAATCCCTCATAGGCTCTTAAGGTATCTATCTACATGCATCGCAGCCTTAAGGCCAGCTTCTATGGCACGGCCTACAAATGAAGGACCTGTTACTACGTCTCCTGCAGCAAAGACTCCTTTCGAGCTTGTTTCGAAATTTGGACTTACGAGGATGCTACCGTATTTTTTGTCTACTTTTACTCCTATCTTCTCTATGCCGGGTGGAGGTGTTGAAGACTCGCCAGTCGCAAAGATGACGAAATCAACATCAAGATCATGTTCTGAACCTTCGATGGGCACAGGTCTTGGCCTACCGGTTCCAGTATCTTCTAATCGATTCTTTATCAATGTAATAGACTCTACCCTATTATTTCCGTTTATTTTTAGTGGCGAAACGAGTTCTGTCCAGATAATACCTTCTCTAATAGCCTCGATAATTTCGAACCTTCCAGCAGGAGCTTCGTTAATAGTTCTTCTATAGAGAAGATATACTTCAACAGCACCATTCTCTAGTGCAGTTAGTGCAGCATCTACAGCAGAATGACCTGCACCAATTACAGCAACCTTTTTACCAGAAACATCAATAGCATGGTCTTTCTCAGCCAAACCCAGCTCGTATGTTTTCCACCTAAATAGAAAGTCTAGTGCTGAATAAACCCCGCTAAGATTACTTCCAGGAAGAGATGGTATCTTCGACCTCCAGATTCCTGTTGCGACAAGGATTGCATTGTACTCTTTTACCAAGTCCTTTAGATTCACCTTGTTTTCAACGAAGTCATCCCCCTCATCATGACCGTCCTCGACTACAACTTTCGTTTTTAGAACAAATTTGACACCGTACTCTTCTTCCAGTGTTTTACATCCATCGATGACGTGCTGAGGGCGGATACGCCTTGATGGAATTGCAAAGACCATTAGCCCTCCGGGGAGTGGAAGTTTCTCGTAGATAGTAACATCATGACCTTTACAAACTAAAAATCCTGCTGCAGCCAGCCCAGCTGGGCCGGCTCCAATAATAGCAACCCTATGCCCGCTTTTACGAATTTTGTCAGGTTTACATAAAAATGCAAAGTTCATTACCATTCATACGCACCCTCAGCGCTTTTTAGTATTCTGCAGTCCTTACAAAGTGGAACGTATTCTTTGGATCGTCCTCCGAGCTTTTTAATGATTCGTAGTATTTCTTTCTTCGTTATTCCTGTAGGTTTCCCACATTCAGCACACGGCATTATCTCAAACTCTAGTTCGACAGTTCCTGTGCTTAAGGGCCTTTCTACGACTTCTATAGCGTTTTCTGGGCATATGGATATACATACAGGGATTCCAAGACAAAAATCACATTTTTGAGGATCAAATATCAGTTTTCTAACAAATCCTTCGTCCTGGACATAAATGGCCTCTTTGGGACACTTCAACGCACAAGCACCACATCCCGTACACTTCTCTGGGTCTATGGAAATTGACCTTAGGACTTCCTCCACGTTATACACCTCCAAAGGCCCTCAGTAATGCTATCTTCTCCGCAACCTTTTTGCGTTTATGCTCGCTAATTACTTTTGGTTCAACGACCTTTATAGCATTTGTAGGACATGCTGTGACACAGGCAGGTGGTAATCCCTCCTTGCGTCTACTTGCACACATGTCACATTTAATAATAACGCCTTTAAGGACGTCTAGGGAAATCGCTCCGAAGGGGCATGCAGTTGCACACATCAAACAGCCAATACACTTAGAGTCATCCAAGACAACGAAATCTTCCTCATCACGATATAAGGCCCTTTCCGGACAAACCCGAATACACGGTGCCTTTTCACAGTGTCTACAAATTACAGGGATTGATATTCCACGATCGTAAAACTCGTAGACATATACTCTATTAGTCTGATTATAATACTCACACGCAACCTCACAAGCTTTACAACCTATGCATTTATCATATTCTACAAGGACCTTTAGTTTCAATCCCAACACCTCTTTTAGGATATTTTCTCAACCCTACATGCTGCAACTTTTAGTTCAGGTATCTTAGCTTCAGGATCCAAGGCAGTATTGGTGAGGATGTTCGCTCCCCAATGCCATGGGACAGCAATAGTACCTTCGACAATATTTTTCGTGACAAAGGCTTTACACTCATAAGATCCACGACGAGTTATTATTCTGATTTTATCTCCAGTTTTTATTCCCAATTTTTCTGCATCTTTGTCATTAATCTCTGCAAAGGGCTCTTTCCAGCGTTTTTCAAGAAGTGGAGATCTTTTACTCATTGTTCTAGTATGGAATTGTCCCACAACACGTACAGT
>CBEVQP010000135.1:0-3208 GCA_965552035.1 uncultured Thermoplasmata archaeon
TGGGGTGACTAGTGATGAAGCTTCCACCAGAAATTTTAGGAGACATTTTAATGGACGTACCTCTTGATGAGAGCGTCATTGTTGGCCCAAAAATAGGAGAAGATTTTGCAGCAATAGTTTTGCCCTCAGGAGAGTATTTGGTTATTCACTCCGATCCTATAACAGGAGCTACTAAGTATATAGGATGGTATTCTGTTATTGTGCCCTCAAATGATGTAGCCACATCAGGAGCAATACCGAAATGGATTCTAGTAAACATAATGGCTCCTTCTGAAGATGCCGCTGTTGTAGTCCTGAGAGATGTCGTGGAGTACTCAAAGAAGCTTAACATTAGTCTTATAGGAGGCCATACTGAGATAACTCCTGGTATCGATAGACCAATAGTCTCATCAACGTCTTTAGGAATTTCTCGCAGAATAATAAAAACGTCTGGTGCAAAGGTTGGTGACGCTGTTGTAATAACAAAAGGTGCAGGTATAGAAGGTACGGCAATAATAGCTAATGATTTTGAGGAGTTATGCCTTAAAAAAGGCATTTCTGAAGACACTTTGAAGTCTGCAAAAAAGATGCTTTGGGATATATCAATCCTCAAAGAGGCCAAGATAGCTTCCAAATATGCCCACTCTATGCATGATGCAACTGAGGGCGGTCTTTTGGGAGCTCTTTTAGAGATTTCAATTGCATCGAGAAAGATTATTAGAATTACTGAGGAGATACCAGTTAGGGAAGCAACAAGAGAAATTTGTGAGGTTTTAGGATTAGATCCTCTTAAGCTAATCTCTTCTGGTACTTTGGTCTTTACCGTTGATAAAGAACTTGCCGATGAAGTAATAGACGAAATTAACTCAGCGGGGATAGAGGCTTATCAAATAGGAGTTGTGGAGGGGGAAGGTGTTGGGGTGGTTTTAGACGAGGAAATTATTAGAGAATACCAAGGTGAAGAGCTCGATAAGCTTTTCAAATAATTTAAATTGAAATAAGGGTGGCAACTATAAAACTATTTAGAAAGCTAACTATAGAATCTTCTTTTGCCAGTTTTGCTGCTATTACTGCCAATAGGAATTTTAATGGAAGATCAGTACCGTAGGGAAACTGGACAAACTTTAGTTTAAGAAACATGATCGTAATTCCTGCAAAAACCCCTACTGAAGAAATAGTTTTGAAACAGTCGTCTGGAGCATAAATTTTTGTAATAAACACAAAAATCAATCCAAATATTATGCCCGAAAATAAACCAACGTAGAGATATTCTCGGAGAACATAAACGCTAAAAATGGTTACAAGAACTGCAGTTAGTAGAACGTCTTGAAAAGAAAACTTCTTACTAAACTTAATAACTCTTTTTTTACAAGAAAATTTTGATTCAACTCCGAGAACAATAACAGAAAGTACAGATGTAAAAACAATCATGAAGTATTCCGATGGAACTAAGGCTGTTGTAAGTAGAGCTAAGTAAGGAATAGCTTTTTTGAGATTTCTAGGAGATAGCATGGACTGCGAAATTAAAGCCAAAATAAAAACTATAACACCACAAATAATCCAATAATTAACGTACGATCCAATACTTATAAGTTGAAAGTCTAAAGCTTGAAGAACATGAATTAACGATAAGATGCTAGGGGAATACTCTATGTAATCAACGATAACAGCTTTATATGGGATGTTAGGATTATTTCTAAATGCTTCGTTCAAGTAGGATATTGCTTGAGTAGCATTTTTTGGATTAATATAGATGACACGATTTGTTGGCTCTAAGATTGTCAAGAAAATATTATTTAAGTTATTATCCGAAACAATGATGCTAATTTTTACGTTTATGAAGGTTAATATTAAAATTAGTACAAAGAAACAGGTTATGAGAGTCTTGTTTTTACTTACATGTTTTAGGAATTGCATGTTTTTCACCATCTTTAAAATTAATTGTTCAGGATTTCGGAAACAATATTTGAATATTCTTCCTTCACATATACTGCACACCAATGATCTATGACGTCTTGTTCATCAAAGGGATACTTTCTCAGGAAATAGAATTGTGGACTTAAGTAATGCTTGAAATCATAAGTAAAGTTGCGAAGGGAAGTTTCTGTAGTCAAGCGCTCGTGAAGTATCCATCTCAGAACGCTATAATCTCCTATTCTTATATAATTAGTAAGATTATCTACTCCCCAATTAAGATATGAAATTATGACGTCATATTTCTGTAGGGTCTCAACTTTTAACTCTTTTCTTGTTTTGACGTCGTAGGTTGTGTATGTAAGATTTAGGTCTCGGAAGTAAATTTCTATCCAATATAGCCAAAAGGTAATAGGCCACATACCAGTGTCACCGTACCACACCAGGGCTATACTAACACTTCCTTTTTCTTCTTCAATTTTTTCAATAATTTTGTATACATCGTTCCATTCTCTTGTAAGTCTCGCATAAATCAATGGCTCCTCTGTACGATCATAGTTAACATAATTTAGTAAAATAGACTGGTATGAGCTTATGGATATCAAAACAATCAATGAAACTGCAACAATCTTTGTCTTAATGTCTTCTCTACGTATTTTTACTGTACTAATAAGATCTCCCATATACTTTGCAACAAGGAGAATCCCAGGAAGTGTTATATGCATCATAAGTCTCGGAAGTTTTTCTTGGAGGTATGAGTACCCTACAAATGAAATGATGAACCACCAGAAAAGAACTTCTGAAACACGATCGTGATACTTTCTAATTGCGAGAATAACACCAGGTATAAGATAAAGATCGTATAACCATATTCTATCAAACCAATAATAAAATGGTCCAAAAATTCTTGGCTTATGATGTCTTAAAAGCCAGTGAATAGGTCCCATAATGGCTTCAAGAAACTTATCCGGATGTGTGAAGAACGAGCTATATAAAAGGAATGCTATAAAAATGCCTATTAAAATCGAACAAACGAAATGAAACACTCGTAGAAACGAAATCTTAGAGTCCTTTACGAAATAATCTTTTATAGCTTTATATACAGATTTTAACAAAACGTAAGTTTTAGTTTTGTAGATATGTTTTAGAAGAACTTCAACAATACTTACTAAGATTAAGTATGAAATCCAAATTCCGGCATATATAAGCCAGTTCTCTTTTGTTGCAAATAATAGAAAGAATGAAACGGACGTGGCATACAGAAAAGCGGGATTTTTATCTTTAAGAAATCTATATGTAAAAATGAAAGTAATAA
>CBEVQP010000136.1:0-3129 GCA_965552035.1 uncultured Thermoplasmata archaeon
GGCTATCCAGCCTGAAACAACAGCCGCAACATGGTCATCTATAATAAAAACCTTGTCTACTGTGTCTCTTTCAACAAGAACGCTCGGAATTACTCTATCTCCAATAAATATTACTCCATCATTGAATTTTATCGCAATTGACGTGCTGCCTCTATCCACCGCTTTCATAGCATATTCAACTTGAAATAGACGTCCATCAGGTGAGAAAATTGTAATTGCACGATCATACCCCATGTTTGGCTTCATAAACCACACCTCCTTAATAAGGGGTTTTGTCAGTGACCCTAATTTTAATCCCTACAAATGTCATCAAAACTCATATCCCCATTTGTTTTAATCTAGCTCTCTTAAAATTTAAGAGTTGATATATAATATTTGTTTGCATTCAACTTCGACTATTCAAATTGATTTATAATCATTTTTCAGATTTCTTTCTACTTAGAATATTTTGCAAAGGCATTTTCATCTCTCTTAATCTTTTCATAACGTTTTTTATAGAAGACGTCGTTATTAGCGGGAATATCACCACATCGGCACCTGAAATTGTTTTTATATTCTGAATCATTTTTATTACATTATCTTTTAACTTATGAGGCGTTCTTATAATTAATATTTTTCCATTGTAGGCTATAGGAGCTAAAATTCCTCTTGCACCAAAATTTTCAATCTCAAGTTCTCTAATCTTTGCTAGAACGCTTTTATATGGAATTTCTACGTCTGAAATTATTAAAAACGCAATATAGCGACGTCTAAATGTTCTATCCTTAACTACCAATTGCACATCACCACAAAATTTAAACACTAATGAATGAAAAATGGTTCTCCTAACTTTATTCCTCTAGTCGTGAGAATTATTGGATGCTTATCAAACGAGTGTCTTATCCCTCTGAACTTCTTTACTGTGACATATGGCAGTGTTCTCTCTCCCACCCTCTCAAAACCTGTCTTAAACCAGGCATCTGCAATAACAGAAAGTTTTTCTATAATCTCCTTTGTTCTATCATTTTCTGTAACCACTATCCCAACGAGCCTAAAGTCCTTTTTAAGATGATTTAATGTACGTGATAAATGTTCTATACCGAAATCTTTACGAATCTTAACATATGGCGAATCTAATGGATCTAAAACAATAGCGCCCAACTTGGGATAGAGAGTCTCTCTGGCAGATTCGTAAACGCTGTATAATATTTCAGAAATATCCCTCTCAAGAGATTCTTTGTAGAGCTTCACTAGATCGTAGATAAGAAATCTTCCTCCAACCAATGGCGAGAATATGGGTATTCCAAGATCAGAAAGATACTTTTCGAAATTCTTACCAATTCCAGACCCATCAAGATATATTGCATAAAGATCGTTATACCTTAGAGAATTTGCTATTATTGACGTTATTAAAATCGTCTTATAAGATCCCGTTGGACCTGTAAGAAGGAGAAAAATGTGATCTTTCGGATCTTCGAATATAATCTTTGACAGGAAAGGACAGTTCTTTAAGGTTAGCATAACGATGCACCCGACACACTCATTTTTAGATATTATATCTTATACGTTTTATTGCGCGTCTTAATTATAAGCTCTGTAGTAGAAACATAAAATTTAACACTTCTACCCACATTCCCAAGCACATCCTTAGCTATTATTGGAATTCCATACATTTTTAGTAGTTGTTCTGCTTTTTCTACGTTTTTTGCACCTATAGTCTTTTCATTTGCTCCAAGAGTGTGTGTAAACATTGAAGCTCCACCAGCCATTTTAGCCTTTAAATTAGAAATATTGGCTCCCATTTTAGAGAGGTGTGAAAGCATATAAGGAACTGCTGTTGTGACATATTTCCCTAGTTTTGATATGTTTTCTCTAGAACTTAAAGGTTCTGGTTGCATTATATGAGCTAAACCAGCAACTTTTTTCTTATCATCATAAAGCACTAGGGCAATGCATGATCCAAGAGCAAGTGTGACTAACACTTCATCTTCCCTACCAAACACTACATCTCCCATTCCTGCTATTTTTGTCTTTTCGTCTGGATTTATTAAAGGTTTTACTTTATCTCTTATTAATGAAATCTCAGCTCCAGCCAAATCATTTCACCTTACATTATTGTATAGACGATTTAATTGCAGATGACAATAATTCTAAATCTGAGTCTGTCATAAAGTGTATCATCCAAGCGTCAATCTTTTTCGATTCCTTTTTATTCTCAGAGTGAAAGATAAAATCTATTTTTATAAGCAAAATATTATCATCAGACAGGTGCTGGGTCATTACCGTAAGTATTGTGTTCAATATAGCTCCTAAAAAGTCATGGGTAATTTCAGGAGGTGTATGTGTGCAATACACTCCTATGAAGTTATATAACGCAGTCGTATACGAAGAGGCAAATATATTTACAATTTCTTTAAGAGTGTCGAAAGCCATTGCCTCGTTATAGGCATCCTCTCCTAAATATTTCGTTAAAGCAGCTTTTGATAAATTCTCAAAGGTTTCATCGTCAAAGAATAGTACAAGATATCCAGACATGCTCTCTTTAAATTTAACTATCCCCGCAAAGATTTCCCTTTCTAAATAATCAGATAAGCTTGAATAAAGGTCATAGATGCTTATTTGTTTAAGATCAGGTACGGAAATTGTTATAACCTTGTCTAAAAGTTCAGAAATGTTAGTAGAGGCATTTGCTGCTGCAATATTTACTATTTCTCTTAATCCGTCGATAATAATTTCGTTTTTGAGAGGCTTTACCACTTTATTCCCCCTCTATAGCTTCATATATGCCATCAGGATCGATTATAGGAGCTACAGAGCCATCTTCTAGAATCGTAACTCCGCTCATGGTGTGTATGCCTCTAAGGATTTTTGGCAGTGGTTTCACAACGACGTCCGTTTGAGTATAAATTTCTGAAATTGTTATTCCCACTATGTTTTCCCTACCACAAACAACCAAGTAATTGTTTTGATCAGAACCAACGCCAAAAATCTTGCTAAGATTTACTACTGGAATTATTTTACCCCGATAATAAACTGTTGTACCACCTACTGATCTTTTTATTTCCACATCGCTAAGTTCAAAGATTTCTTTAACTGCTTCCACCGGTATTGCCCACTTAATACCTCCAGATGTCACTATTATTGCTCTTA
>CBEVQP010000137.1:0-3120 GCA_965552035.1 uncultured Thermoplasmata archaeon
CATAACCCATTATAACTTAGATAATCTGCCAGAAATGATAGAGCTGGGTAGGAAGTTAAAGGTTGATAGATTTATTGTTTTCAACTTCATTCCAACTGGTAGAGGAAAGGATTTGATAAAAGATGATCTCAGTCCAGAGGAAAGAGAAGATCTTATGAAATATCTTTATAACGAATGGAAAAAAGGAAAAATGCAGATCTTTTCAACATGCCCGGCATATGCAAGAATATCAATAACTGCAATGAATAAAGGTGTTGGAGATAAAGTCTCGCCAACACATTTTGCTCAAATTGAGATACCTAAAGAATTTGGTGGTGCGGCAAAAGCATTAGCAGAGTTCGTGGGAGGATGTGGTGCTGGACGCATATACTGTTCAATAGAGCACAACGGAGATATTCAACCTTGTGTGTTTATTCCTATTAAGGTTGGCAACGCCATAAAAGATGGATTTGTGAATGTATGGAAGAACAGTGAGATTTTAAATAAATTGAGGGATAGAGATCTGGAAAATTACGCTTGCCGCACATGCCCATTCAGATATGTTTGTGGAGGATGTAGAGCGAGGGCATATGCATACTATGGCGATATTCTGGCTCCTGATCCGGGATGTATTATAATGGAAAGTGAGTGGAAGAAAATATGTCAAAACTTAGTTTCAAGAAGTTAAAATGAAAAATACTGTTCCTCTCTCTCCTCCAACCATTAGCGCGATTAAAACTGTTGTTGGGAGAATAAATCGTCTCCTCTATTAATATAATCTTGCTTGCATCTATGATAAGGAGGCTAACATAATATTTGCGTTATTGAGTTTCTAGCTGGAATTACTACTATAGGAATGTGAAAAGCGGTAAAGTATTATCAAAATGTTGTGGAAATTGTCTCAACAACCCTGATGATGCCCAACCTCTATATCACGTTAATTGTCAAAATTGTATTAAAAATACGACAAGAATGTAAAAATAGTAATAAGCGAGCTACATGTGGCCTTTGTATCAGAGGAGTTTTTTAGAAAATGCTCATATACAGACCTCACAGTAGGGGAGAGGAGAAGTAAAACTTATTAGGAATAACTACATTGGTATAGAGTGAATTGAAGTGTATTAGAAGGGGGGTACCGATTATGCCAGAAGTAGAGATTGATAAAGAAAAGGGGGAAGTAAGAATTTCCGTAGACAAAACAATTCTTGAGAAATTGGGAAGGGCAGTGGAAGTTCTCGAGGAATTAAAGAAACAAGTGCCAGAAATCCCAAGACCCAAGATAGAAGAGGTTATAGCCTCCATTGTAGAGGCAAGAGAGAAACTCATTCCAAAGGTAGACGTGGGGAAGATTATTGAAATAGTTAAAAGCAGTGAAACAGAGCTTCACATTAAGTTTGACAAGCTTACCTTGGATGGAGAAGTAACAATAAAATTTGCCCCACTGAAAAAAGAATGAGCTTCCCTTCACCTTTTATTAACTTTCCCTTTCATTTTTATGGTGATAATGGTGAATGTAAAAAACCTTGTAGGAGTGTTTCTCAAGCTTCAGAGGTTAATAGTAGAGGGCTCACTTGAAATAAGGCTTGGAGGCAATTTTATCACAATAAACAAAGATGAAATAATTGTGGATATATCAAGCCCAGAGAAAATAACCAAGCTTGCAAAGGCACTGAAGGAAAGCATGAAAAGTGATCTCACGAAGACCATAAAAGGTATTCCGGATGTCATGAAACTCATAGCAGAGGTTGGAGAAGAGCTATACGAGGCCAAGAAAACACTCATCATCAAATATCATGGTAGAGATGTCGTGATAATAGGCCTTAAAGCAAATCCTAGCATCTTTGGAATAAATAACGTCGAAATTAAAGACAAGGTAGAGTTAATGAGGTTAATTTCAGCTTTTCTAATGACGTCATCTCCTTTGGGACCAAATGAGTTTTGACATTTCATACGTGAAAAGCTCAGCAAGAATTATTATAACTATGTAGGCATTCTAACTTTGTTTCCTTATGCACCTATTTTATTTAGTTGTTTTTAGTGCTTACAAGAGTAAGTAGAGCTTTCCTGTGAAGCGGGAGATTTCAAAGCATCTGAATCCAAAACGCGTAAGTCTATTGGGACATTAAGCTTGCCTCAGCCCCTTCCTGTTCTCATTGAGTCCAGAGGCAATATACGTTATCGTCTCGACAATCTTGTATCCCTTTGTTGCCGCGTACTGCTCAAGTGTTTTTAATCTGTGTCTCAAGGTCCTTGCTCCAATCCCTGCTTGAGATCCTCGCGTAAAGGGCTGCAGCGCCCTCTGTCCTCCACCGAGAAGACGTCTTATTTCCTCCTCATAAACTCTGTGTTACCTGCCAATTTTGTAAGCCTTTATCTTTCCCGCTTTGATCCAACAGAGAATAGTCATCTTTGTTACTCCGAGCCTCTTCGCGGCCTCCCTTGTTCTGTAGTGTCTCATCACAAGGCACCAAATAAGCAAGTTAAAGATAACGCTTTAATGTTACGATAGTTACTAACTCTGAAGCCCCTCCGGGCTTGTACTTCCTTCATGAAATGTTCTAAGTGTGTCTTGAAGCTACTTCAGCAAGGCTAATTGAAATGTGCATGAACAACAAAATGATGCTCCTCTTGCCAGAGGGGTGGCCGTGGGTGGCGTTGAATAGCACTTACATCCTCAACAAGAACTCCTAGTTCTCGGCTTATACAACTATCTTGGGTCTTTTCTTAGGAAGATTAAGAAAAGATGAAATAATGAGCGTTTAGCTTATAATAACGATGAAGAGAGCTTGAAGAGAAGCTCAACAATAGGGCACACTCCACAGGTAGCTCCACTAGCTTTTGTTCCCTACTCTCATTCTAAAATTTTATTAAGTTAATAAAAGATTGATATCGCTATCTTTTAAATTTAGAGCTTAAAAATTGTATTATCAAATTTAGCTAAATCCCTCATAGAGTTAGGTGTACCTCCATGGAGATCTTAAAAGTAGCATTCCTTATTAATCCGATCGCAGGAATGGGTGGAAAAGTAGGCTTAAAAGGTACCGATAATATGCTTGAAGAGGCTTTAAAAAGAGGTGCTACCCCTATAGCTTGGAAAAGAGCGGAGGAGTTTATTTCATCTATAACAAATATTGAGAGAAT
>CBEVQP010000138.1:0-3092 GCA_965552035.1 uncultured Thermoplasmata archaeon
TGAAGTAGCGCGGTATCTTATCAGCGAGAAGGAATGGGATTACTTTGAACTCGTAGAAATTGGCTTAGACAGAGTTCATCACGCGTTTTGGAAATATTTTGACAAGGCGCACCACCTATACGAGCCGAATAGTAAATATAAGAACGTGATAAGGGACTACTACAAACTCTTAGACCAAGAAATCGGAAAATTCCTAGAGTATGTAGATTTAGAGAATACTGCTATAGTTATTGTCTCTGATCACGGAGCTAAGAAGATGAAAGGGGCCTTTGCAATAAATCAGTGGCTTATCGAGGAAGGATACCTTAAGGTGAAAAATAAAGAGATCTTAAAGGAAGGCAGACAAGTGAAGTTTAATGAACTGGACGTGGATTGGGAGAAGACAATCGCGTGGGGATGGGGCGGCTATTATGCGAGGATCTTCCTTAACGTAAAGGGCAGAGAGCTTAATGGTGCAATTCCAATGTCTAAATACTACGATGTGCGCGATGAGCTTGCAGAGGCTATAAAGAGCATTCGTGGTCCTAATGGAGAAAAGTGGGATACGAAGGTTTACTATCCCGAAGAGATATATCCAGAGGCAAAAGGCGATAGGCCCGATATGATGGTGTATTTTGACAATTTATATTGGAGATCCGCGGGCACGTTAGGATACGAAACGCCCTATTTAAGGGAAAACGATACAGGTCCCGATGATGCTGTTCACTCCGAATATGGAGTCTTGTCAATCTATTTGCCATGGCTAGAAGAGCCTAAGCAAATAACCTCGTCAATATACGACTTTGCGCCAACAATCTTAGATATCTTTGGAATAAAAGCAAATCTAAGGGGTAGAAGCCTCTTAAGGTGAGAGTACGTGGATATTCTCGCGCTTACGCTCGGAGGATTCTTGGCTGCGTTTGTAGATACGGGTCTTGGAATGGGCTATGGTATGATATTAGTTCCAATACTCCTCCTTTCAGGTAGTACGCCATTTGAAGCAGCTTCCCTAACTCTTGTGAGTCAACTAGCAGTGGGAACACTCGGAACAGTGTTTCATTTTAAACATAAAAACATATCTCGCGAAGATATGAAGAAACTATATCTCGCTACCGTGCCGGCAGTTCTTATGGCGATATTTGGGGCGGTAGTGAATATATCACTTCCTCCAGAGTATACGGTCACATACATCGCACTTATAATGCTCTTTTTAGGAATACTTCTTGCACTAGGAATAAAAATAAGAGTAGGGAAGAGCGCTTTTACTCTTCTTTCTGCCGTGGCTGGTTTTAACAAAGGCTTTACAGGCACAGGATTTGGTCCTATAATAGTTTCCGGAGGAGTTTTCTACGATAATAACGTAAAAAGCTCTGTGGCAGTAGGGACGTTCTCGGGACTTCTTGTGAGCCTCTTTGGGAGTATACCCTATTTGACCTCTTTCCACTTTAGTGTGGAGAAATTGCTTTTACTAATCCCATTTACAATATTTGGCTCAATAATAGGCCCAAAATTTACAAAATACTTTGGCTCTAGGCCAATAGCGTCTAGAATGGTTGGTTTATTTGTGATATTAATGAGCATTATTATCTTTTTCGAGGTGATCGTATGGGGTTCGTGATATGGCTTACAGGCCCTAGCGGAGCTGGAAAAACGACATTAGCAAGAGCTTTAGAAAAAAGGCTAAAGGAAATGGGGCATAAAGTAGAGGTATTGGACGGCGACGAGATAAGAAAAACACTGTATCCAAACTTGGGGTTTAGCAAAGAAGCTAGAGAAATGCACAATCGCATTGTTATTCACATGGCGAAACTGCTTTCGAGGAACGGCGTTATCGTCATAGTCTCCTTGATATCACCATATAGGGCTGTGAGGGAATACGCAAGAAAAGAATTAGGAAAATTCATCGAGGTTTATTTGAAGTGTCCATTGGAGGTCAGAATACAGAGAGACCCTAAGGGATTGTATGCCAAGGCCATTCGCGGCGAAATAAAAGGCCTTACTGGTTATGATGGCGTGTATGAAGAGCCTGAGAATCCAGAAGTACTTGTGAGAAGCGATATTATGAGCGTTGAAGAAGAAGTGGAGGCAGTACTTAGCAGGGCAAAGGAGTTAATGTACTTGTAATTTTATTTATCTAGCATGACTTTTTGGTAAACATTTCCAAGACATATTGATGTTTGATCTTTAAAATATAAGAATCATTTAGAAACTTACTATGGGCTTTGCAGTTAAGAAAATCTGATAACCTATGTATAACAGAGCAATCTACAATTATGGTGGCTCCTAATGAGATTAAGAGAACTCTTAAATCTAAGGATCATAATAATTTTCTTTACAATATCTATGCTAGTCTCTTTTCACTACGTTATAGGCGGTATTACTGCGGGCGGAGATCCTGGATTCTACGGCATATATGACTGGAGGACGTTCCTCGAGAAGGGCCTATATGTCTGGAACGAGAATCAGCTTGGAAGGCCAAATCCCCTAAGCGTAGCACTTATTCCGTTTAGGGCATTTCTCTCCACAATAAATGAGGCCCTTGGACTGAAGGTAGCAGTATACGTGCTTTGGCTCCTCACGATATTTATTGGCCTAATTTCAGTCTACCTCTTCGTGAAGTATCTTCTTGTTATAGAAGGATTTAAGGGAAAAAACGTTGAGATTACATCAGCAGTAGCGGCCTTTGCACACGTGTTCACGCCAATTGCTGTTGCGTGGCGCATTGGAGGAAACAGGATTGGTGCAATGCCACACGGCATGCTTCCGCTGATGCTCCTCGCAACCTTAGTAATCTCTCGGCAAAAGAGCTTAAGGGAATCGATAAAGTATCTGCTGATTTTTGTTCCGATATTTGCGTTCTTCGGGGGCTCCATATCAAATCCGGTAGTCATCGCAGACTTTATATTGGCCGCCGTCCTCCTTCTATTGGTCTATAGAAAAGAGGTCAACGTGAAGGGCACTGTTATCTCTGCAGTCTTAGCCCTCTTGTTATTTTCGTGACTCATCGCGGCAATATACTACGCAATCCCGTCTTTCGTGACTACTAGGCAGGAGACGTTGAAGCCTGAAGGAGGGTTCCTTGGCTGGGCGGAGAAGTATTTAGAAGACTATGA
>CBEVQP010000139.1:0-3079 GCA_965552035.1 uncultured Thermoplasmata archaeon
AAACTGATGCTACTAAACTTTTTACTGAGACACATGTTCTGTGAGTTATAGAGGGCTACACAACCATCTCGGATTAAAAACAGGATAAAAGAATTTTTAATCGATATCATCAAGGGCGGCGAGCAATACTATGGCCTATATATAATAAGACCGAGAAAATCATTGCAGAACGCAATAGCTCGATTTACATACAATATCATCATATTACGACGAGGTCTGAGTATCGGGTCGGAACTAATTATGATTACATCGGGGTCTATATACCCTTATGTGATCATCTATGGTTCCAGGTTAACGTAGAATACTATCCGGTTATTCTCTCCTCTTCTTTGATACCTTAAGATCTGATCTCAGAAGTGTGTGCATAGGAAGTCACACCAATATGAGACATTAGATTATAGATCGGGGACTTATATGTAGATAGGTTAAGTATAAATGATGCATCTTGGCTACTCCTGATCAATAATACTAGGGCCTAAAAGTGCAGAAAAGTCAAACAAAGAATAAAAAGAGGACAGAAAAAGAAAATGAAGCTATAATATAAGGCCAAATGCTCAATAGAGGCCTTTTGACCTATTTCATATACAGAAAAGGGCAAAAAACAGAGAAAGAGGGAAAGGAATAATGGGCGTTGTTTTGGGCTCTTGAAGATGTATATCTCAGAGAGGTGTTCACCCGAAGTCACACCTTTTTGAGACATGTGCCATCAGGAGATTCTTAGGTCATAACCCTGTGCGGTCTCATGGATTATGCCCATTTCTCTCAGCTTTTTCAACCTCCTGTATATCGTAGCCCTTGAGTACATCCCCGAGAGTTCCTTTACAATTTCCTCAGACCTTGCGGGGAGTATCCTTAGTATCCTGTACATGCACTCGTCCCCTGTTATCGGGTTGTGGACGAAGGGCGCAAACGCAGACACCGCCCTAATGTCCTCTTCAGTTACCACGTCCCTTCCCATCTTCCATGCATGGGCCTTAGACAGCTGTTGCAGGTTCCACCTGAGCCTAAACCCCGTTGGAGAGTTAGTAAGAACTCTGAGGGCGTTCACTAGGGGATCAAGCTTGTCTGCCACTTCTTTAGGAAGCGTTATCTCCACGTCCTCCCTAGGAAGATTTATATTCTTTGGTTCAAATACTCTTTTTCCCTCTTTAATGGCCTCGTGAGCCCTTAGCAGATCCTCCTCAGCGTACCCATAGTAAAATGTAAATATCCTGCTCCAGAACCCGTACTGGACAAGGGTCTTTTTCCTGGCATTTATGAGGTCTATCGGTGCTGCTACTATGGCCCCGCATCTTACCCTCCTGTCATTGTTTGGGTCTAAAAGGCCACTTGAATATGGGTCGAACTGTATCGTTGGGGTATAGATCCCACCAACCCCTTCTTCGATGACGTAGTTTAGGAGCGAGAGGATCTGATTGGTAGTCCTCCATCCCCTGTTCATAATCTCTGAAAGGTCTGAAATTATTAAGCACCGGACTCTCCCGTTTGCAATCTCTAGCAGTAGGTAGTGTTTAATCCCGTACGGCGTCGCATCTGAGATTATCCTGACGCCTTCGCACCTTGCGTACTGCAGGAGGGTCTCCGTCTTCCCGTACTCTGGAGGGGCGAATATCCCTAAGCTCACCGGCTTCGGCTTGATCCAGCATGAGGTGATGCACAGCTCCACAATGTCCTCTAATGGTTCCAGCCCATGTGCCACTTACACCACCTCCAAAAAAGGTTAAAGGGTGGAGAGTGGCTAATCGGATGCATCGCCCGCATCTATGAGGTACCTCCCACCGCCTAACTCGACGGCATACCCCTGTTCTTTCAAGATCTGGATTACCTTTTCTGCTACCTCTTTAGTTACTCCAAGCCTTTCCGCTAATCCTTCGACGGTAGTAGTCATTTTTTCGTTGCTATTCTTTATCCTTTCAGCTACTGCCTCAGGATCACTATCCTCCACACTATTACTCCCGTCCTCTCCGTTTTCCTCGACACTTTTCTTTTCACTCTTGTTTTTAAGGCAGTCGCAGTCGTCAGAGTGTACGAACTGGGCTAAGACCTGACCTCTGTCCCCTTGCTTAGTATGTACTATGCACCTGTGGATTCCAGATCCGAACTTTTCCCAGATATTTACAAGCTGGTAGAGCTCAGAGCCGAGGCGAGGTACTATCTGAATTATCCCTCCGTTCTCGTTGACGTTACCCACGGATATCCTCCTGAGAACCCATTCTGGGTTCTCAATGGGCTCACCGTCTACTTTTAATATCCTTATGTTGTACACGCAGGCCCAGTACTCCTCTCCTTCCTTGTTTTTAAACTTCCTGAGTTCTGGAAATCTCTGTAAGTCTACTTCTACTTCGTAAGTTCTATTTGGTTCAAACTTGAAGAACCTAGGCCTCTCTGGGATTATTATTTGTATTTCCTTTCCGAGTTCTTCGTCTCTGAGTTTTATGCTCTTAGAGGTCATTGTGTATCACCTCCAATCGCTTTCTTCTCTTCTTCTGGAAGATACGATAGCCTCGCTAGTTCTCTGCGTATAAGTTCTCGTAGTAAGTCCGCTAGGTCTATACGTCTGGACTTAGCAACTTGCTTTATTATCTCATAGTCGTCTTTCGGAATTCTAAAGCAGTATACTACACTACGTCTCATAGACTATCACCCAATAACATATATATACATTGGAACAACAATTATGCTAATGTTCCAAAGAAGTAGTGACCTCACATTCAAATGTTCCAAAACCGGAGGGGTGTGAAATATGATGAGAAGTACGAAGAGAGTAAGAAGAAGCATATACTACTATTTGGAGGTCGTCTTAGAGAAGCTAAAAGAAGGGGTCTCGTGGTCTGAGTTAGATGCTAGCTCTGGATATGGTGATATTCCTAAAGCTACCCTATCACGGATACTTAACCTACTCAAGAAAGCTGAAATTATCTACAAAGATGAGAAAGATGGTAAGTACTACTACATCTGGAGAAAGGGTCTTAGGGTCTTTAGTAAAGAGAGCTATAGGATAGCATTGGATCATTCAAAGAAGTTACTAGGATCTAAAAATCCTAGAGAACTCGTTGAGAACAAATACTTTTTACAGCAT
>CBEVQP010000140.1:0-3051 GCA_965552035.1 uncultured Thermoplasmata archaeon
CATTCTTTGTTGAAAATCCTCCCGTAGCTATTGCTGTCATAGAGTGATTTATTGCATCGAATGTTGTCATCCCTAACACTCTAAAAAGAGAGAATACTAAAAGTGTAAGCATAACGTAGACCACAGTAACTCTCTTGCTCATTTCCAAAACATTACCAATTACTATTTGGTCGCTCTCGCGTCCTTCGCCCCTATAAAGCGATCTAGCAACTGGCATATAATGAATAAGGAATCCCAGAAAGACTGTTGCAACGCCTAAACCACCAATCCACTCCGTTAAGCTTCTCCAAAAAAGTATTGCCCTTGGAAGCATCTCTACATTATCGTAGACTGTTAATCCCGTAGCAGTCATTCCAGAAACAGCCTCAAAAATTGCTTTGTATGGTTCTAGCCTGCCATGTTCTGGAGAGAGTGCTATAAACGGTAAAGAGGCTATTAAGCTAACTGTAATCCATGCCATTCCAACTATAAAAAATCCTTCAGATAAAACTATAGGTCCCTGTTCGAAGGAGTAGAACTTAGTGAGTATAGCTCCTAACACAAGGCTCAAAATAATAAGGAAAAGACACACAAGGGTAACAAAGTCATGAGTGTCGAGTGCACCCTCAAAAAATAACGCAACAACGTCTAAGATGGTTAAAATTGAGAACCCTAAAATTACTCTTCCGAGAAAAGCCAAGGTATTTCTTTGTTTAGCTTCTCTTTTATCATTCTCCATGTAGACTTGGCCTCCTCAGGAATTTCTTTTGCTTCTTCAGATGTGCCCTCTATTGCTTCATCAACTTTCTTAAATATCATCTTTAGCTTCTCATCCCACGGATACTCATTAAATATCCTAGAGAATGCTAAATTAACATCATCTGAAAATCTATCTTCACATAAAACATATATTTTGCTTGTGGGCTTATCGTGAGGCTTAAAAATGTTTGTATCTTCACTTGGAAGGTATATTGTGTTATCTATGTCCTCAATAGCCACAATAGTAAACTTTTCTATGAGATTAGACATGTTAAGTTCTTCCAGAACTTTATTTATTCCCTTCACGTGAACTGGTAATTCGCTCATTAGAGTAACCGGCATGCTTTCTATCCTTGATATCATTTTTATTGAGCCATTTCCACTCTTTGACATTCCTCTGGCAAATTCTTTTATAACTCTGCTTATCACCTTAAGTCCCATGAACATCCTATATACTGGATTTTGCTCCTCTTTTATCTCCTCATGTATGGTAAGAGCTTCGGGAACTTTAATTTCCACAATGGCGTATCCTTTAGCGTTTAGTCTTTTAAGAAGACTCTTAAAGCCAATTATCTTGTTTGCCACATTATGAACTCCATTTAAAAGAACAGACTTACAAGCAACATCAAGTCCTCTGCTTGAGACTGTGATAAGGTGTGATATTGAGGGATCATATGTTACAAAAATTAGACCGAGATTTTCGTACGGAAGAGGTTCTATTCCAAAAACATGTTTTACGTCAAGAATCTTTGAAAAAATCTTCAAAAGCAAACCATACAGCCCTAAAAGAGATTTATCATCTTGGTCGCTGATAGATATATAGACTACGTCTACACCTCCCTTATATTCACGTAATCTCATATTTATCTTGTGAAGAATGTCCTTAACATCTTCCGATTTTCTGAAAATGAGTATCTCTCTTTCTAAAATATCAACCCAATAATCAAAGCTCTTTTCTTCAACGCTTCTGTAATATTGTCCCGACATTTTCTTAATTATTATTTCTGAAATTTGTATTCCACCCGTAAATAGCTCAAATATTTTGTCTAAACCCTTAGGTACTTTTGTTATAAAATAAATGATGTCATCTTTTTTGATTGTAAGCTCATTGGATATGGCAAACTCAAGCTCCCCGGTAGATCTTTTTACTCCTAAGACTCTCACCCTATCCTGAGGCAATTTCGTAGTATCCAAAAAAGTCCTTAAGGAAACTTCCTCGATTTCTTGTTGTGTTGAAACTTCTTCTTCATGTTTGGGTAGTGTCTCTCCAATTTCTGATGAACGCTTAAATGTTTCAGACTTGAAGAACATTTCCGCTGGGAGAGAGATACACAGTACTCCTCTTCTAGCCCAATCCCTTATGTAACTCCACTTTATTTCAATTTCATTTATAAGGGCCTCATCAATATTTAGCTCCCTTGCATAGTTTTTAAATAATCTCAATGAAAACAACTCTAATGCCAAAAATTCAGACATTATAGGGAGAACTGCAGTCTCTAGTCCCAACCTAGATGCTATCTCAGAAAATTCTAAAGTATTAAGCCTTGTTAGTAGTCTCACTTTTTTAGAGCCATTATGAGCTTTTAGTTTTTCAAGTATTCTAGACGAAAGGATTAGGTTAGAAATGTCATCTCCAGTTCCCACAACGATTGCATCGTATTTTAACAATTTCTCTGGGGGATACTGATTAAAAAAGTCCTCAGAAAGTCCGTCAATGTTTACTACTATATAATTTGACTCATAATAGCTCGATAGTGGCTCTCCATTTATGCTAATGGATGACTGTGTTAATGCTTCAGCGCGATCTTGGGATTTTTCAATAATTTCAATAAACATATCATCTTCCAGGGAAAGCAGCTCTTTAATTAAACTCTCAGAAAATCTTCCCCCTCCAATGAGCATGATACGCATGATAAATCCACCTTAGTAATCCCTGACTAATTGATGTTATTTATTAACCTACAGCCCATCAACAGTACCTAATGACTTGAAAACTTAATATATTGTTTAAAACTTTTTTGATTAAATCTTTTTAGTGAAGTTCTAGAAAATTATTCCTGTGAGCTAAAAACGGAACAAATTGGTCTTAATTTTAATTCTGGTACTTATTGTCCCTTGTATATCCTAAACAGGGCTATCTTTGTGTCTTTCGCAAGGAAAAATAATTTTTGGATGTTTTTCAAAAACTTTCCTACTCCAAAAATTATAAACGTACATATTCATTGATTATTGTAGGAATATCCTATGGGCCCGTAGCCTAGCCAGGATAAGGCGTCGGCCTTCGGAGCCGAAGATCGGGGGTTCAAATCCCCC
>CBEVQP010000141.1:0-3044 GCA_965552035.1 uncultured Thermoplasmata archaeon
GTAGAGGCATACAACATCTATGACGTAACGGTACTAGTCTCCAACGATGCATACGGACCAATATCTGGCGCAGAAGTTACACTCAAGGAGATAACTGACAGCACCGTGAAGATTGTAGACGAGAACGTTACTACAGATGCAGAAGGTAAGGCCACATTCAGCTATTCACCAAGCCTCTTCAGAGAAGACACACCGGCTAAGCTAATTGCTGAGGTATACGTAAACGGAACATATGTCTTCAGTGTGGAGATCGAGTTCACAATCCTAGCGTACTATCCATACGTAGTCATTGAGGACGTGTCAGAGCCTACACCAGTTACCGGATCTGTGATTATGCCAGGAACACCGTTCTACATTGACATAACGCTCAAGTCCAACACACCACTCGTCACGAACATCACAGTTTACATAAGCATCTACCGCACTGGTACTGGACTCGAAGGCGGTGAGTGGACAATTACTACTGCATACGTACAGCTACAGCCATACGAAGAGAGAACTGTGAGAATACCCGTACTGTTGCCACCAACAATGCCTGCAGGAGACTACACGATGGTAATTACTCTACATGACTGGGACAGATTCATTGAACTTGGACCAGCAGGATCTGTACTACCATTCGATGGCGCAAGAACAGTAATTACATTCACCGTAGCACCATTCTCAGAGGGAACAATGGCTGCAGACTTTTCACCTGTTCGCTTTCTTCTATGATTTCCTTTCTTTTCATTTTTAAATTTTTGTTGTACCATATTTTTAGAATAAAAGTGAGGTTTCTGGGTTTTGCATAAGAAGCTTTTTTGTTGAATAATGAAAAATATCTTTTTATTTGAGATTACCCTATTTTAAAGTAGGACACGTTCATGCTCATAGCACTCTACATCATCCCATGAAATCTTTGGGTGACTAACGATGAAGAGATTGTTTGCTCTTATACAAGTAGGGTTAATCATAGCAACATCTTTTGTGATTTTATTAGGAATGGTAGGCAATAACGTCTTGGCTCTGGCAGACAGCGAAAAAATGTATATATTAAACAATATGGGCGATATTTTTACTGAGATTCCGAAAAGTATCTTTAACGACCAATATTTGAAGGAAAATTGGTATATGAGACTTTACTGGGGCAACATGACTCCCGTGCATAATGCTACGATGTTTGTTGACGTGTTAGCGGAAAACGGAACGTCCATATTAGGTGATTTAATTCCAGTATATGTAACTAACCAGGGATATTTTCCTCTCCCACCAGAAATAAGACTTCCAAATGCCCGTTATTTTGTTATTAGAAAGATAATATATGATTCTCTAGAACTTAAGCCGTATCCTAGCTCGTTTTATCTTCCTGATGAGGATAATAAACCTCCGGTTATTACTTTTATAACGCCTACTCCCGAAGGTGTTGTGAGACCTGGCGAACCCCTTGACATTATAATAAACGTAGAAGAGAACTTCCTTATTGAAAGCGTAAACCTCTACGTAAGACAGGGACAATACGGATCCGAAAATCTTGTATCAGTTGAGAAAATAGGTCCAAACAGGTATGAAGCGAGCTATGTACCTACAGTCACAGGGGAGCTGTATATTAGGGCTGTTGCTTACGATTACTTTGGAAATAAAAATGAAACCACGATAAAAGTTATAGTAACGGATAAGGAGGATTCCTATTCAATTACCATTCTAAGCTACGGTCCAGAGGGAAGGTTCTCTAATGCAAGGCCCCTAATATTTTTCAATTACACTGAAGATCTTGGAGCAAAAGTAATGAACATTACGATAAACGGAGTACCAATATCGGAGCTATCTGAGTGGAAGATATTCGTTTATGATCATTATGTGATTACGATAAACGGAACACAGGTTCACGTATACAAAATGGCTCTCCAACCAGTTTCTGATCTTAATGACGGGGAATATGTCTTTAGCGTATATCTTGAAGACTATGGAGGAAACATCGCTAATGCTACGTGGACTTATGTGGTAGATACCACGGGACCTCTTTTCACATATTTTGTAGAGGATGCCATAATGCCTCCTTGGTCACCATATTACTTTACAAATAGTCACATCAACCTAACGTTAACATCGTCAAGTGGAGACTGTGTAATGTTCAAGTATGCAATTGATGACAGCAAATGGTACATGGTAGAAGCCCCACATGGATATGCAAAAATCGTTATAGACTTCTCAGAATTGTCTGAGGGTCTACACGAAGTAAAAATGGCTGCAATAGACGATCTTGGGAATGTAGGGCCCATTTCAAACTTTACAGTTTTTTATGATGTTACAGGACCAAGTATTGGTCTTCCATTCTCGTATTACAGAACTAAAGAGAACACGATCACTATAAACATAACCATCGAAGATAACACCTATCTTGCGTCGTATGAGATTTATAGGGACAATGAAATGATTGCTGGAACGACCTTTGTAGATCCAGTTTCTGGAGTTGTAAAATCAATTAAAGACACTCTTGAGGAAGGCACCTACGAGTATAAGGTTATTGCAAGAGATATAGCCGGAAATGTTAATGAGAAAACGTTTATTGTTGAAGTAGACCAAACGGGTCCTAAAGTAAAGATTATTGAACCTAAGTCTGGGAGCTTGTACGGTAAGAATGATATGCCCATTACTTTGAAGGTAAGCTCCTATGATGCGGATATTAGCTATTACGAATATTCACTAGACGGTGGAGCAACCTGGAAGATGTTTGATGGAGAGACAGAATTAAGTTTACCTGAAGGAGAGTACGTACTTCTAGTTCGTGGTGTGGATTCGTTAGGAAACATAGGAGACCCTGTAGAAGTTAGATTTAAAGTAGACCTCACGCCGCCCATTATCGGAGACGTGTGGGTAGAAGACTCCACAGTGCACGTGAACGTCACGGACGAGTTTAGTGGCATAGCAAATTATGAGGTTAAAGTAGATGAAATATCCATAGACGTCTCTTATAATGCTCTGGGCTATATAGAATTTGAAGTTTCATACGGATATCATCGCGTATATGTAAAAGTATACGATGCTGCGGGGAACGTAGCTGAAAA
>CBEVQP010000142.1:0-3014 GCA_965552035.1 uncultured Thermoplasmata archaeon
AATAAAACTTTAAAACACTATATTATTTATAAAAATTCGTTAAAAACATCGTGAAAACACCACAATTAAGGGGGTGCCAAACTTGGCATTTAGTTCATTCTTGTCGATGTTGCTTCTTGGTTTGGGCGTAGCATTATTATTCACGGGTGGTATGACTGTTTACTTCGGAGAAGGTAAAACAAGGATCGCAGGAATCATACAGCTCGTTATAGCTATAGTAGCGTTATTCGTTATGATATATCTCTATGTGATGCCATATAGAACAGAGTTTGTACAGTCCTTTATAGCGCTCTTAGGAGGGGTCGTAGGGGCCCTTATTGGTGCAGGAATATTCCTAATTACGATAATAAAAGCTTGACCTTGATTTCTCCTATTTTTATATTTTGACGTTTGATCACAATCCAAGCGATTCTCGTTTTTTGGCTCCCGTTACCCATATAACATGAAAAACTTTCTTATTTATCGCACACTTCGTAACTAAAAGCATCTTTATGCGCTCTTCGGGGAAGAAAAATATGGGGGAAGACACTCTAAAAAGAGTTTCACAAGAAATCTTGAAAGGAATTTTGGAAGGAAAAATAAAAAACAAAGCTGATCTTCAAAAATTCAAGATTAAGCTGTCGAAAAAATTCAAGATTCCAGTTCCTAAGGATTCGGATATTTTATCTCATGTGCCTAAAGAATTTTTGAGTGACGTACGTTACATACTTGGAAGAAAATTCTCTAAAATAGCTGCTGGGGTGGCTATAATAGCTGTAATGACATCTCCAGCTAAATGTCCGCACGGGAAGTGCATTTATTGTCCTGGCGGAGTGGATTTTGGAACTCCACAAAGTTATACTGGTTTAGAACCTGCCGCAAGAAGGGGGGCTCAATATAATTATGATCCTTATACACAAGTAAAGGAGAGGTTGAGGCAGATTGAGGCCATAGGACAACCATCGGATAAAATAGAGCTTATTATAATGGGAGGGACATTTTTAGCACGCCCTAGAGAGTATAGGGACTGGTTTATTAAGAGATGTTATGATGCGCTAAATGAAGAACACTCCAAAAGCCTAACTGAGGCCATAAAAAAGAATGAGAAGGCAAGGCATCGTTGTGTAGCGCTTACGATTGAGACAAGACCAGACTGGTGTTTTGAAGAACATGTAGACGAAATGCTAAGATACGGAACAACGCGCGTTGAAATAGGAGTACAAACAGTTTATGATGACATCCTGGAGTTTATAAGAAGGGGCCACACGGTAGAAGATAGCATAAGGGCCACAAGAATAGCGAAGGACGCAGGATTGAAAGTTGTATATCATATTATGCCCGGATTGCCAGGAAGCGATTTTGAGAAAGACATTCAAATTTTTAAAACAATTTTTGAGGACGAGAGATTTAGACCAGACATGCTGAAGATTTACCCTACGCTAGTTATTAAGGGTACTAAGCTCTACGAAATGTGGAAAAGGGGCGAATACACGCCTATAGGCGATGATTATGTAGTAAGGTTACTCTCTGAGGTCTTTAAAATAATACCTCCATGGGTAAGGGTTCAGAGGGTAATGAGGGACATTCCTGCGAATGTTATAGATGCCGGACCAAAAAAGAGTCACATGAGGGACATAGTGATATCTAGGCTAAGGGAAAGCGGAGTAAAAGTTATGGAAATGAGAGCAAGAGAAGTTGGATTCAAATATTTTAACGAAGGGATGGAGCCTAATCTAGAAAAAGTTGAGTTAATAAGAAGAGAATACAGGGCGTCAGAAGGTATTGAAGTGTTTCTAAGTTTTGAGGACATAGAAAATGACATACTCATAGGATATCTAAGGCTACGCCTTCCGAGTAATAAGGCTCATAGGAAGGAAATAAACGAAGTTTCCACGGCCATAGTAAGGGAGCTAAAGGTGGAAGGACCGCCAGTACCGTTGGGTGAAAAACCTGTTTTTGAATGGCAGCATAGAGGATTTGGCAAGAAACTTATGGCAGAAGCAGAAAGAATAGCATTTGAGGAGTGGGGCGTAGATAGAATAGCAGTTACTAGCGGGGTTGGTGTAAGAGAATACTACGAAAAATTAGGGTATAGGCTTTATGGACCCTATATGGTAAAAGATAGAAGCAAAAATTAGGATCAAGAAGCAGAAGGCTCTTCAATAATAATTCTTATTGGAGTGGGAAGCTTCATACCAGCCCTTTTTAGCGCCACTTTTGCGACTTCTACGTGATCCTTGTTCACTCTTACCGTCATTATTATTTGGCCTGCCTTTACTCTTGCTGCAGTTCCTACGGGTTTTCCAAAGGCCATTCTCATACCTTTCGACACACGGTCTGCACCAGCACCTACTGCCATCTTATGCTCTCTGAGTACGTGATGAGGATAAATTCTGATTTTTAGGTGATAACCCATCTTTCCGAGCTTATCCATTAAATATTGGTTTGCAGCTACACGGGCAGCCTCTAGGGCGTTATGTCTTACCTGTACACTTTCCTTTGCAACCAGATGTACTTTTACTGGAAAGTCTCCGTTGGGATCGCCCATATCAAATATTACAATTTTTGGGTGAGGAACTCCACCGATATATTCCATGCGAGTGTATGCAGGACCCTTTATCTTGCGCCACATCTTTGCAGGCTTCCTGGCCATACTCATTACCTCCATGATCTTGAAGTCGCATTTCATAAACTATAAGCCATATTTTATATTTTCTCAGTAGGGATCAAAATGACAAGAAACTCGTTTTTGGGTATTTTAGGAAGAATATAAATAAACAGCATTTTGCTCACCAACACAATCATTATCCGGAGAAAATAGCAAGATATATTGAATATTCGTAGGGCTATGCACACAATGAAATCTATACAAAAATACGTTATTTGAGAAATGTTTAAGACAATATAAAATATTATAAACTTTCCACTACTAGTATCAATCGAACGTAGTAGTTACATTGATTATGTGCGGGGGTAGCCAAGCCTGGTCAACGGCGCGGGGCTTAAGACCCCGTCCCGTAGGGGTGCCTGGGTTC
>CBEVQP010000143.1:0-3011 GCA_965552035.1 uncultured Thermoplasmata archaeon
ACCAAAGCTAATAAGTACTCGTGTAGTGGTGGGTGAGCAAAAAAGAAATCCTTGTACGGTATGAGACCGCTCAAAATTGATTTAGCTACGATAAAGTAAAAAATATCGTCTGAAAAGGTTGGATGAATTAGCATAGCTCTTCCAGCCCCTACTAACAAAAGAAAGATAATCGTATAGGATAATAGGTTTCCCTCAATTGTCTTCTGGAGCTTAACTTGGGTTTTATTGATTAACATCTCAAATTCGTTACAACTTTTCCGAATTTTCCCTCGGAAAATACGGCTATTCTGACGGTATAAACATAATCTCTCTTCGGGATCTCTACAATTTCTGAGAATCCTTTACACTCTATGCTTCGCGTTTTATCGTAGATGGCGACCCAGCCGGAATGGATTATTAATGTTCTTAGATTAATCTCTCCTTCGCAAGAAGGTCTGATAACAAAATTGAAGATACAGGAATTCTCATTTTCCTTTAGCTTGACTATCTTTACATCAATCCCCACATTTTCCTCTAGGTTCATTCTTTCAAAAAGAAACTTTGAAAGTAAGAAGAATAGTACAAAGAGTATAGTAACTGCTACGAATTTAAAGTACTTTTTTCTTGAATTACTTAATCCTAAAAATGAAGATGTCTTTTTCATGAAAGATCAGCTCGTAATGTGGACTATTGAGCACTTTAGTAACGTTAAGACATAAATCTTTGGGGCCTACATATACATGGGTAACATTATATTTACCCTTTAGTTCTCGAATAGAAGTTTCATTGGTGGGATCTATACATATCCTCCTATACAAAGATAATCTTCTCTCGTACTCCGACTTGTTATATTGAGCCCAGCAGTAATCTGTAAAGAAAAATATTTTCCTCGAAGTTATTGGAAATATTCGCTCACCGTAAGAGGAAGAGGCCCCTATACAACCAGCCCCATAACCATCGATGAAGAACGTGACATTTTCTGGAACATTTTCCTTTATAAACCTCATAGCATCCCAGAATTCCGGCCAGATCATTGTCTGAATCGGAGCTCCTCTTTCCCTAGGCGGTTCCAATACTCTGATATAGTAAAGAACGGAAGGGGATTTTATATAAATTGAAGAGATGCTGATTAAGAGATTTATTTGAGGAATGGGCAGCAAGTCAGAAATTAAGATCGGATAAATAAGTGAAGTGCTTCCAAGAAACCTTACACTATTAGCATTTCCAAAACTCGAGAAGAAATTAAATATCAGCACAAAAAGGAAAAAGAAAGCAATTACTTTCTCTTTCTTTTTCCTTTTGAAAATTAGAATCACAGAGAGGAATGATACTATCGAAGCTGCGAAAAGGAAAACTGGTTCGGTAATTCCAGCCGGATTTGAAAATAACATTCTAGATAAAACCTCTAAGACACTTGTGCCTTTCCATAGAGTAGCTTCCTCTGCAGGCCAAGCACCTAAATCAGCTAGATTCTCCAGTCTAGTAGAGGTAAAGATATAATCCTTAGCCAAACATAGGAATGGTGAGAGCAATAATATGGATAAGATCGTGGATCGGAAAACTTGTAGGAAAACTCTCATCGATCTCTCAACTCGAGACTTTTCAATTATTTCATATGCTATAAATGAAAAGAGAAGAGGAACAAATAAGAATAGAGAATATGCATGGAATACCATACAACCAAATATTGAAACGGTGAAGAGGAAGAAAAATTTTCCCGTATTCTTCTTTTCTTTAGAAAAAAAGTAAGCAGTAGCTGTATAGAAAAGTAGGTAAAGATAAGGGAAGGACATACCGTAGGGAACTAAGGTAAAGATTATATAAGAAAGTGGTAAGTCGAAGAGAAAGGAGTAAAAAATTAGGGCGTTTAATCCATTTTTCTCATTTGAAGCCTCCTTAACGAAGAAGTAAAAGGCTATTAAACTCAAGTAACTTATCACAAAACCTAGAATTGTTGAAGCAGTTATTGGATCTACGCCTAAGATTTCATATACTATTGGAATCGCAATTATCCCAGGGAAATAAAACCATCCTTCAGCTAGGTCATACGGTCTTAAGTCCATCTTTATTTTTCCTTCTAAATAGAAAATCCTGGAGAGGATTGCGAATCTTCCTACGTCAGTGCCCATAATCGAACCTATTTTCATAAATAATATGAGACGGAATACTAGGGACAGGAAAAGGATTAGAGGTATCCACCGGTCTCTCAAATTTACCTTGATTAGAAGGCTCTTCCCCTTATAAAAACTCGCCACAGACAACAGAACAGAAAGAGCAAGCATAGAAAAAATGAAAGAGTCGTCAAATGGAATCTGAAAAATCAGATTCAGGAAAAGAATAAAAATTACTGTAAGGGATATTGAAGTAGTTGAGGAGAAGAGAATCAATTCTAATAGGGACACCTCATCAAAGATTAGAAGGATGAGAGGATAACCTAGAAGAAAAAAGACAAGTGTGGATAGTAACACCATATTAAGAGGGGATAAATGCAAGAATATCGAAACTGAAAAAAGAAGATATAAAAATATGTAAAAGAGGGTTATTTTCTTCCCGTCAATCGAAATTCTGAACTTTTCTCTCATCCCTCAAATACTATCTCCTTCCAAAATGACGCTTCACCACTACATTCTCCAAACTTTCCAGACTTTAACATCAACTTATGAATCCCCTCTGTTATATTTACTGTGAACTCCGTCTCGTTACATGAATAAGGAGGAATAAATATCTCTTTTTTCAAATCATCTATGTAGAAAATCCCAATTGTGCCATCTTCTTTTGTGTATTCTGCACAAACCTTTACTCTAATTTTAGTGTAGTTCTGGTAAAGGATTATTTCTCTCTCAGCCCAACTTTCTGAAACACAGTCACAGGGATCAGTAATTATTCCTCTCTCATTAAATTGTGGTCTACAGTCTAATGTACCATTGCCTATCCACTTTACTTGTTCGGTTTTTGAAGTTAATATTAAAGTAAGTTTCTTTTCTTGCCACGGACAGAATGGCCATAGGCACAGGTCATAAGAAACGAGGTCC
>CBEVQP010000144.1:0-2852 GCA_965552035.1 uncultured Thermoplasmata archaeon
ATATGCAGGGAGCATATACCACGCGATAAGCAAAGGCGAGATTATAGTATGATAGAGAATATATCTTCTCGCCTCTAGTGGGATATCTTTCCATTTCAATGAAATCACCCTGATTATCCGATTATAAGAGCAATTTTCCTCATTGCCACAGGCAGTTAAGAGCAAATACCGCGTATATCAGTTATAGATATATACTTCATATAACAAACAGAATAATGTTGGGAGATTTTTAGGGGGTGGTTTTGTGGATTCTCAAGGAGAAGAGGGCATATTAACAAAGTGTAAACCCACATTCGCTGTGACATTTATTATTAATGTACTCGGATATAGATACAAAGGCCTAGTAATTAAAGAGTTTGGATTCTTGATGCTCATAATAATCCTGATTTTTACCATTATAGTCTTGTTAGGTGTGCTATGAAATCATTGAAAGCCTTAGGTGAAAGCATTAGAGAGAACTTATGAAATTTTAAGTTGCAGTAAGGAATGTACTTAACGCGAAAACTTTTCTCATTCTGTGAGATTTCAAATTGTGATTAATTTCCATTTTATTTAAATTCATTATAATTTGATAAAATATGATAACTTAGACAGTAAAATTTATTAAATTTATTAAGAAATTATTAATTTAGTGGATTACGTTTGGGGGGTGAAATGTCCTTCTCTAGAAGCAAATTGCTATTAGGATTTGTTATTATTGCTGCGTTAGTTATTATAGCAGGAAGTCTAGGGGCAGCAAAGGATGTAAATACAAAAAATAAGATGCCAGATTTTAACGATGATCTGGAACTTCTTAACTGGCTATGTGCGCATTCTGAGAAAATATTACAAAATATAAGGTCTTATGAGCCACTATTAGAGGAGGTCAAGGGATATCCCAAGTGTGTCGTAAAAGATGCTCCTATGCATCTAGGAGATTTCTGGACCGTAAATAAGCTAGACATTTCTTCTTTCGTAATACACAGATCACCCGAAGGAGAGCTCAAAGAGGTCTGGGTGACTATAGACGTATATAACGACGAAGGAGAGCACGTAAAACAGATACACGTCAAAATGAACCCCTATACGCTTGAAATCGTCGGCATGGAGGTAATAGAAGGTAATGTACTTAAAGTACATTCACATCCACCGATAATATTGAACGAAGAAGACCATTGAACTTTTTTCTATAAGGATGGGTGAATTTATGAAGGGCAACTATAGAGTTGTAAGTTTTGCTATTATTCTGATCTCGTTATTAATCTTTTTAAGTATCACTACAACTGTTCACGCTGCAACAGACATTGTATCTGTTAACTGGTCAGGATATACGTTTTATAGATCTGACACTGAGGAGGTATCAAAAGTCGTGTCATATATTACTATTCCAAGCGTAAGATTGCCCAGTTACTATGAATACGGAACGTTTTTTGGTCTCAGCGGATGGGTGGGGGTTTCACCAGAATACAATGGATCACCAATCTTATTCCAAGGGGGTTGGTTGATACACTATGATATATATAATCCTACTTTTGAGGAATACTTGTTCTATATGTTATGGTCAGAGAGCGGGGTTATATCCAGTCAGTTTATTCCCGTAGATTTACAACCTGGATACGAGATAAGTGTAACAATCGAAGAAATCTCTGAAAATGTGTGGAGACTCACTATAGGTGGGCCATATGGGTTGTATACCTTTACTGAAACAATATCTGATGAAATGATGTATGCCCACTTTATTGTAGAAGCTCCGACGATAGTTTTTTATGGAGAAGAGTTTCTAGAGTGGCTTTTGGACTTCGATGATACATATCTTCCCATGACGTGTGTAGATGACAAATATGGGACGTATTACTACAATAATGGGCTTTATTATCACCACTATATTTACCAAGAACATAATTTAGGGGCTGCTGGTACCTATGTACAAAAAGCTCTCAGCGAGTTTAAACCATATCCTAATGGCGATGACGAGGTTCATGTATGGTATAATGACTACCTATATGGTGGAGGAATTACACCTCCTCCACCTCCGGGTGGAGGAATCCCCACATAAACTGACATTAGCAAATAGTGCGATTAGGTAAGAAGAAACTCTCCGACGTTGCTTGAGGAGCGCTACAAATCTCTCCCTTCTTATTAACTTTTATTTTTTAAAATCAAATAATAACTTAGATTATTAAGGTCTGCTGAATTCTCTTTGCAAATTCCCTTAAGTATATTATATGGATGCTAAAGGAAATTTACCCAATTTCATTGACAATCTTGTAAACGTCGTATTGATGAGACGATCTTTTAACATCGACAGCATAAAACGTGCCGTCCCTCATCAAAAGGAAGGCCTTGGAATCGTTCTCTGAGAACTCCTTTAAGGCTCTTTTGTACGTATCCCATGAAACTGAGCATTGTGATCTCGACCATGTGACCTTTGAATAAAACTCATCTTCTGCGAATTTAGAGGTCTTGGCAGGCCCATAAGACCTCATGGTGATGTCAAAAACGATTCCATCGGCCCATTCGGGCATCTCATCCGTTTCGCCAAGCTTCTCAAATATCGTATACGCAAACTTCAGGAAGCTCATGATGTGCGTTGTTGGAGTTTTTGGGTTTTCTTCTGCTCTAACAAGAAGGCCTTTATCCTTGTCTATATCCAAAATTTTTACAGGTTTTGCATTCCCGAAGATCTTTTCTGTAATCTTTTTTACCTCAAATATTTTAGATCTATTTTCAAACATTTCTTTGAGATCTTTTATTGAGACCCAAATTTCCATCTTGATCGCCTGTATACATAATGTATACGTTATGTATATACTTCACTCTCAAAAATTGGTATGTGGTGCTTATTGGCATACTAAGATCGAATAAAGCCGTTA
>CBEVQP010000145.1:0-2810 GCA_965552035.1 uncultured Thermoplasmata archaeon
AATGTTCCTGGAGACGATAGTATAAAATCTGAATCACAATATACAAGTAAATGGAAAACTCCAAAATGATTGTGCATCTTTATCTTAAATAGAGAGGCCTATGAGGCAGTATTTATGAGAATTAAAAGAAGAATCAAAAAATTAATAAGATCAACAAAAGGTGTAAGCGAGATAGTTGGTGATTTACTACTTCTTACTATAGCCCTCTCTATGGCTGTGGGTTTGGCCGTTTACATATACAATCTAGTTCCTACACAAGAAGAAAAAGTGATTGATTATGATATTAGAGCATATTTAGTGCCACTGGGATCTAATAATACATACCAATTAGTCATAGAGAGGATTTCTGGGGATTTGCTTCCAGCCCCTTCTCAACTAATAGTTAAATTTAGTGAAAAGGAGAATGGCACTCTAATACCTATTACCTATAATGAATCCTCAAGCGTTATTGGACAAAAGTATGTATACGATGTTAATCAATTTCTCAATTCTTCGAAAGAATATATGCTAGACGTTATTGACACTACTACAAACACTCTTGTTCTTAGTAGCACTTTAGTTCCAGGGTATTTAAGCTATGAAGAACAAATTATTAAAGCAAACGAAGTTGACATCATTGTTTTAGGTGTAGTTGTTTACGATCCTGGCGATGGAGATAATAAAATCGTTACAGGGGCACCCCTTGATGTGGAGTTATCAATAAGGATAGTTAGGGGAGAAAATGTTCAAAATGTAGCTTTTTCTACTACATTTCCAACCTATTTGGGAACAATGCTCTACAAAACGTTTAGTACAATTTCTGTTCTAGAGTCCAACATTACGGGGAATGCCATAATCACGTCCATAACCGAACCCACCCAGAGTACGCCTTATCTTACAGTTTCTATAGATATGAGTTCTGTTCCGAATAATGTCTCAGAAATTAATTTGGGACTAAAACTTGAAATAAGAGACACAGAGGATTTAGCACCTGGAAAATATACGCTCTATGCTCGTGTGACATCCACGTCGCCTACGGATCCTTTGTCCTATAATAATTTTGGAACGGACGAGTATATAGTGGAGTCTCCACCTGCTGCCCCAACCAACATTACTGAGGTTACTAATTTAGCTATAAAGGATTTAGTCCTCAATTATACGATATATCCGCCTGGAAGTTATGTAAGTGGATACATCGTTTTTGAAAATGTAGGAAGCAAGAATATAACATCCTTTGACTTGAGAATATCGTTAGAATCAGAAGAAGGAGGCGTAATTAAGTACGTTGATTATAAGATAAATGTTTCAGATTACGATCCTGATGGAACTCTTACTCTGGGCGATGAGATTAAAGTGTATATCAGTCAACTTGTGGGAACAAACAATACAGGCGAGAAAGAAAATGGGTTTAGACTTCCAGACGGTCTGAAGGGTCGCGGTTATTATTTGAGGTTTGATGCATACGTCCCCAATGACATCGACTACATTAACAATGTTTGGTATGAAGCTATCTTTTTGGATCCCGCTATTCTTATTGTTGATTTGTCTTACAAAGAAACTATTTTCTGGTCTATTGTTGAAAGTGCATCTTATTCTACACAAAGAATTTCTTCATCTACAATTCTCGACGACAGCTATATGATCGCATTTATATTAAGAGATCTAGGATACTCCGTTGACGTACTTGATGCGGAAAATGGCATCCTCTACAGAGATAATGGAACTCAGGAGTATCCATTTGGTGCACAAACATCTTTTGATGAGTGGATTATATCTGCAACTCCAGAGGACATATTGGCAATATTTTCCAATTATCAGCTTGTAATATTATCTACAGGCGTAAGCGATAAAGATGGTCTTGGGACGAACCTGGGTATTGATATTTTGGCGTTTGATGGAGATAAGACATTGATTAATAAGTTCTTTGAAGGAGTTAACATGTATATTGAAAAAGAGGGTTATACACTCCTTATTGGTGGAGCTTGGGATGACATACTAGCGCCTAGCTACCTTGACATCTCTACATATAAATTCTTGGGAGAATATCTCGGAGTAGACGTTAATGCTTGGGAAACAAACTATAATAGCTATAGAGATGAAAACTTTAATCCAACTAGTGGCATAAAAAGAATGGTTGGAAATCTGGAGCCTTTCATTGGATACTATTGGTTTTACGACAATAGGAACACTCCGCTCACTTCTGATGGGACACATTATAATTACATAGATACATTCCCCACGGTATCTTTACGGGGATTTGTTTATATTGAGGATTACCCGAACAACTTTGTAGTTGTTGGGAATACGCCGGAAATACTATCTGGCAACACAATTCTTAGACCAAGGGTAATGATCGTGGGTACTCCCATAGGCGGCTTAATACACCCACCAGAAAGAAAGGACTTTCTTGAGCGGATTATCGTATGGTTTTTCCCAAGAGAATATGATGTATCGCTCAACATGATTTGGTTAAATGTAGCGTATTCCGGAACTTCTGCTGCTTTTGCATTTGAAATGCCTGTGGCAATAACTAATGGCGGTTCAAAAGGTACTTACGTGATTGTCTCAGTAAAGCTAATACAAAGGAGTACGGGAATACCGATATATATCGAAAGTGACGTCGAATATTTGCCTGCTTACGGAATCTCTTTGAAATATTTCTCTATAGAGAAGATAGTTACTGGTGGCGGCATAGCAGATATGTTTGCTCAGAATGACATCCTTTTCATAGTTTATGCAAAGCCTATTATTAGTGAAGAAGCAAAAGAAGCCTATTTAAGAGATAACGTGTATGTGATGCCGTTATTTAATGACATTGAGCCAGATACAGG
>CBEVQP010000146.1:0-2705 GCA_965552035.1 uncultured Thermoplasmata archaeon
GAGGGAATAAATAGCAATTCTTCTAATATAGATGATATCATAGCAAATATAAAATCTATTGGCGAGCTTTACGGAGAAATTCCCGATGATGGTCTTATTCTTGATTATATAACAGATGCAGACCTTGTAATGTATATTCCAAGCAATTTCACGTGGAGTGTTCTTCTAGGGAGTTCTCCATACATATTCACATACTACAAGGGACCAGAAGATCCCTTTAGTGTTTTTGGATCGGTTAGAACCGATATAGCGGGCAATTTCATAAAGACTCTTGGAAAACTCCTTAATTATTATGTCATTACTAGATATTATCCAGACTTCCCGCCACAAACGATATTTTATCCCCTAAGAGCTTCAGCATATACTTTCTATCGTGGGGAGATCATAAACGGCACTCCTCAAGAAGTCTTTGGAACAATGTTCGGAGCCACATTTATGATTCCTCTGATAGGATTCATGCTCGTAATTTATGCCTCTAGCACGGCGGCAAACAGCATGAGTGAAGAAAGACAGAACAAAACCCTAGAGACTCTACTAACGCTCCCGATAAGGAGAAGAAGCATCGTACTTGGAAAGGTTTTTGGTATGATTATAGTCTCTGGAATTATGGCAGCGTTCTACTTTGTGGGATTCGTGTTTTATATGTATTCTCTAATGTCTGCAGGAATGGCAAGTGAAGGTGAAAGTATCACCGGGATATCATTCATAAGCGGGTTTTCAAGCGTATTTTCTCCAGCAGGCCTCATTTTATTTGCATTAAGCATTATTTTAACAGCTGGAGTTGGAGCGCTAATAGGCCTTATCGTAGGATCTTTCTCTGAAGACATCAGAACTGCTTCCACTTTCGTAAGTATGGTTACTATGCCTCTCGTCTTGCCTACGTTTATATTCATGTACATTCCAATAAAGCTGGAGAGTCTCGTTACTTACTTAGTAATGCTAGACCCGTTCGTAGACTTCATGATAGTATTAAAAGCCGTAATTTCCGAAAATCTATTAATTGCGGGAGTTGCAGTAGTTTACTTGATAATTATATTCTCTGTCTTAGTGTACTTTACAGTAAGGCTGTTTGAATCGGAAAGAATCATAATAGGGGGCTTCAAGAAAAAAATGGGTAAAAGTACTGGATTAAAATTGGTAAAAATTGGTAAAATAGGATTTTGGCCTTAATCTTTAATTTCTTCAACAAAAATCTTAAAATCTTTCTTTTTAACCTTTATTTTTGTATAAATAGCCTTCCCATGTATCATTTTCTTTATTAAGGATAGTGTCCTTTCCCTTTTAAGCAATAACTCATGGGCCTCATCCACAGAAACTTGTTTAAACTTAATCTTTCCTCCAGGCCTTAGCTGCGCAACCTTTGGTATGTCTACCCTAATTACCACGCCAATTTTTGCGTATCCTCCAGTAGTCTGCCTATCTGCTAGCATAATTATTGGCAAACCATTCCCAGGCACTTGAATCGATCCTAAGGGCACAGCATCGGTAATAATATCCGGACCCAACATTGAGTGTTCAATTTTTGGTCCCTCAAGTCTATAGCCCATTCTGTCCGATTCTGAAGTAAGAGTATACCAAGACGAGAGAAACGTCTTTATACCATTCTCTGTAAAATGGTCTTCATTTGGTCCTAAAATTACTCTTACTTCCACTTGATTAGAATATTTGGGCCTTAAGCTCTCTGGGAGTGATTCCACAATGGGAATTTTGTAATCTGTGCCGATAGGAATTTTGTCTCCGGTTTCCAACTTTTTACCTATTTTTGCCCTTAATTAGGTAGATCTGCTTCCTAAAATTGGTTCAATGCATATTCCGCCAGAAAAAGCAATATATCCATACGCGCCAGACCTTAAAAACTCCATTGTTAAAACGTCACCTGTCCTTGCCTTATACCTCGTCCACGGAGTAATTTCCTTATTATTGAGTCTTATGATCACATCCCCGCCAACTACAAAATATGTGACGGTATGAAACTTTATTTTGGGTCCTTTCATATAAAACTCAATTACTGCTGCATTTTCATCATTCCCCACAAGCATGTTAGCAAGACGCGCTGAGACTTCATCCATTACTCCAGAAACTGATACACCATATTTTTGATATCCCCATCTTCCTAGATCTTGTATAGTTGAAAAAATGCCAGGATCTAAAATTTCTATCATTTACCCTTCCTCCTCTAAAATTTTGTAGAACTCTTCGTGATCTATGGGGATAAATTTAACACGATCGCCTGGTAGTAGCAACGTAGGTGGGTCTCTTTTGGGGTTAAAAAGTTTTAGAGGAGTTCTGCCTATCAGTCTCCAACCCCCAGGACTTTCTATAGGATATATCCCAGTCTGTTCACCAGCTATACCAACAGATCCTGCCGGAACCCTTTTTCTGGGCGTTTTTAATCTTGGCGTAGCAATTCTCTTATCGAGGCCTCCCATATATGCAAAGCCCGGAGTAAAACCTAACATATAGACGCGATAAGTTGGTTTGGAATGAATTTCTATCACGTCATCTATGCTCATATTGTGATATTGGGCAACGAATTCTAAATCTGGGCCAAATTCTCCACCATAAGCTACTGGAATTTTTATAGTCCTTGTTTTTATTTTCCCTTTAACTTTTGTACTTTTCACTATCTCATGGAGTTCGTTGAGAACTTGTCTATAATCTGCTTTTAGTGGATCATAGTATATATACACAGAACAGTATGTAGG
>CBEVQP010000147.1:0-2685 GCA_965552035.1 uncultured Thermoplasmata archaeon
GGGGATAACGTAATAGGAGACATGATGGGGAGCATGTCCTGGAGTGTACAGGGCCTTTATTTGAACTCCCCCAAGGTCAAACACTTGATTATCTTCTATTCCTATAACTTTTGAGGGATCTGCCGGATGTGGTTTTCCATATAGCTCTGCCGCATCTTTTAACACGTTTAAAGTAGCATTCCAGAGGCGTTCGGGGTTTATTATATGTTTAACACCTCTGGGATGAACGTAAATTTTTGATGAGGGGTATTTCTTAAGAAGGGTAGCGCCACCACCAAAATGGTCAAGATGAATGTGTGTACCAAAGATATACTTTATTGAGTTGGTGTTCTCAAGACTTGAGAGTTTAGAGACAACATTTTCAATTGAAATTTTTGGTCCTGGGTCTATTATTGCTGCTTCCTCGTTATCGCCAAGGATTACATATGCAGCTATTGCTCCTTTGTATCCAAGCGTTTCAACGTCTAGTATATAAACATGTTCAGAGATTTTCTCGATCACTTTTATAGCACCTCTTGTTAAGCTTATAGGAGTGTAAGGCTATCTTTTAGAAATAACGTCAAGATATTAAGTTATTGAGTTATTTGAATATGATTAGCATAGTATTTTTACCTTAAGGTGGAAGGCATGATACGCGTTGTGAGCTTTGATGTGTGGAATACAATACTCAATCTTCAAGAATTTTATTACGAAATTGCCCACCACATTAGCGAATTAACAGAAAAAGATTTTTCTGAAATAATCGAAAAGATAGGTGAAGCATACAAAAAAGCAAAGGAAGCAAGAAGACAAGGGAAATTTAATGAAATTACAATTGTAAATGAGTCTTTGAAATTAGCCTCTCAGGTAATTGGCGTCTCAGAGGACATTCTTAGAAGAAGTATGGCTAAGGCTACGTATACTATAGACCCTAAAAAGGCGATAATTCCTGGAGCAGATGTTGCGATCTCAAGACTCAAGTCAAGCGGAGTAAATATCGCAATTCTTGGGAATGTGTTGTTCTGGCCTGGGGCTTATACGAGGATTATAATGGAAAGAACTGGTTTGGCAGATTTGATTGATAAACAATTCTATGCAGACGAAATTGGGGTATCAAAACCACATAATAAGGCCTTTAGGATTGTGATGGAACATTTCAAAATCACAAATCCAACTCAGATGGCTCATGTTGGTGATAGCTTTTATGAAGATTTTGGAGGTGCAATAAACGCGAGAATCGTAGGGATTCTTATAGATAAGGATATAGACAAACCGATATCATTTGCAGAAAACCAAGGACATGTAATTCCAGACATAAGGTTTGTTCCCGACATAATCTCACGAATTTAGAAGTTCATATTTTTCTTACCATTCGAAGCCACATACCATGAATTTCTCTTTCTTCGTACCCTAATCCTTTATAGAACCTTTTAGCTCTCTCGTTTGTTACTCCAACCCATAGCTCGGATATTTTTCTGTTTTTTGATTTACCATATTTCAAGGCAGCCACCATCAATTTCTTTCCAATACCCATTCCTTGAAAACTAGGATCAACAATTATTTCATGGATTTCTGCGACGTATTGATCTTCATATTTGCTGAACCAATTTGTGTCACATGCAACAAAACCTACAGGAGAGCCTTTAATTTCAGCAACCATAAACCCATTGGGATCCCGCTTCAATAACCACCAGAAGTATCCTTTAATACTGTGTTTCGTGTTATAGGCATATATCTCGATATCCTTGCCCAGATATGCGCGAGAATAGATTTGATAAAAGAACTCAACATGACTCTTGTCGACTCTTTTAATAACGACGTTATTCATGTCCGAGCCCTCTCAGGCCATATTTGGATTTTCCCGAACTCTTCAATTTAATAAAAACTAAGCTCTATTTATACGGTCATGATTAAGATTAGTTTACAGAGATAATGATATGGGGTTTGCAAATATGGACAACTTACGTACAAAAAGCAGTAGTATAGTGCCAGAAAGGTTAGCTTTTTACTATTCCTTGTATCTTGCTTTAATTATTTCACCTTGGGTTGGAGAGATACTAAGGCCATATGGAGGTATCATCGTTCTTTTAGCATCAGCTTTAGGAGCCATCTTACTTGGATTAGACCTTAGGGTGGCATTTATGAAAATTGGAAAAGAGGAAATTATGGATGTCTATTGGAAGTCCTTTATATTGATTTATTTAGGAATAATAATTGGAAGCGCTGGAGTTTATGTATCTATATTAAAAAACAACTTTATTTTAGCACTATCATCCGTAGTAATTCCGTATCTAATGGAAATACTAGGAGCTTTTTTGTTTAGAACCTTTTGCTACGAAGTTTTTCATTATATTGGCACATTCACCTCTAAAGACCTAGGGAATTATGCTATTGTTGTTGCGTTAATATATCCCATAACTTTTTTGCTTGGGGTAGAGCATTCTATGGCTTTTTTGGCAGTTATTTATGCTATGGGGGTTATCATTTCCTACAGATTTTTCAAGAGTCTTCCCAAGTTTTTAGAATTGACCCCCTCTTCGCATTGAAAGGCGAGGTTTCCTTGAGGGCGGTTTTGTAACACCTCTGAGAAAAACATAATTTAACTTTATTTTGTATAATTATATAACAACAGCTGTGAAGCGAAAACTCCTATGAGGGGGTGATTTTTTGGATTATAACACCGCAAAAATTTTGGGCGGTATTGGC
>CBEVQP010000148.1:0-2674 GCA_965552035.1 uncultured Thermoplasmata archaeon
CTGGCTCAAGAAGTTTCAACCTTATCGCATTTATTCTCGGATTCCTCGGCGGAATACTTGTTCTGATTAGTGGCGTATTACTTGCTTTGTGGGTACTATTGCAAGCATATTTTCCCAATAATAAGAATAATGTTAATAGTTCTAGGAATTGTTTTTGGCATATTAGTTTTGGCTGGCGCATTTATGATGTTAAAGCCAGAAACCGCCAAAATAGGAGGCGTGATAACATTAATTTTCTCAGTCTTTACCATCATCATTGGCGGTGGGTTTATACTTGGAATGATTCTCGGCATTATAGGTAGAATTTTGTGATTAATAAGTTAAAACTGAAAAATTGATAGCAATAAACTCCACGTCTCCTTTCACAAAGTAAGTGAGCTTAATGGTGTGTTGGTACGTTTATACTTCAGTAGGACAAGCCGTCAACTCTTTGTTTCTTCCTTCAAAATGTCTTCAACTGGAAATCCTTCCTCTTGTTTTACGAGTTTTCTTATGAAGAACTCTACTATCATTTTGTACCTCTTAGCTCTATGTCTCGGAGACCCATGGATGCTATGTCCATGGGCGCCTTTCTTAAATATCGCTATGTATGCCTCCTTGTTTAACGATTTTAAGATATGATAAAACATTACAGACTGATCAAGAGGACACCTATAGTCCTCTAGACTATGAATAATTAGTATTGGCGCCTCAACGTTTTCTGCGTAGAATATTGGGCTTAACCTTCTATAATTCTCATTATCTAATGGGTTGTCTCCGATTACTTCCTTATCAAACCAAAGGCCTATATCTGAAAACGCATAGCTTGTAAGCCAATAGCTTATTCCATTCTCGCTAACCCCTGCCTTAAATAACTTGCTTTGAGTAAGAGCCCAATTTGTCATAAATCCGCCATAGCTTATTCCGGTGATTCCTATCCTTTCTGGATCTGCTTGGGGTTCAAGTTTAAGGAATTCCTTAATCCCATTAAGTATATCTTGAAAATCTTCTAACCCTGTTCTTTCAAGTACTCTAAGGGCAAAGTCTTCGTCGTATCCATTACTTCCCCGTGGGTTTGTAAATACGATATAAAAGCCTTTGTCTGCTAGAAGTTGCATCTCATATCTGAATTTGTAGCCATACATCCCCTTTGGTCCGCCATGAACGAAAACTATCACTGGAGCTTTTTCTCCATCCTTCACGTCAGGCTTTATGTACCATCCATCAATTTCTAGGTCGATGCTCTTGTATCTAAAATGTCTTATAGGCCTTACATTGAACTTTTTTAGGATTGGACCGTTGTAGTCAGTAATTTGCCTTATACTTCCGCTTTCCCATAGGTATACCTCAGGAAGTCTTGTGTCTGTTTCTTTTATTACTACAACCTTTTCGTTATCACTTACATCGAAATAATTCACAAAACAATTTTCGTTGATTATGTTAATTATCTCTTTGCCCTTTATGGCCTCTAAGGTTATCCTACCTTCCCTATAACTCGTAAAATAAACTGTTCCATCTCTTGTTATTCTTCCCAAACCGTTATTATATATCAAATGCTCGGTCAGCGGAGTAATTTCATTAAGATCCCATAGATAAAGGTAGCTATGTTCGCTTCTCTTCACCATTTTGGGCTTTCCATGCAGAAGAATGTATTTACCGTTTGAGTCAGTAGCAGTTAGAGAAACGCCCTCAAGAAGTTTATCGCTCTCTCCATCACGATATATGTAAATGTCAAAGAACTTAAAGTCCAAAATGCCGTTGTGAGGGGCAGTATATATTACGCTATCCCCATGCCATATCGCAGAAGAAAATTTATGCGTCTCTATTTCTTCTATGATTTCTTCTCCTTCTGTATCATAAATCCAAAACAACGTTTTCTCACCATCAAAGAATCCCTTGTTATCGAACCATACTGGAACATTATCTTCAAAGATTAGATCTTCGTCTTCTCTCCTTTTGATGGTAGTAATAAGTATCCTTCTGTTGTCTTTGTTCCATGATACAGAATCTACACTTTTTATTTCAAGTATCTTTTTTCCACTCATCGTTCTGACATCTAAAACCCATAGTTCTTGCTTCTTTTTATCGTCAGAAGGTTTTAAAAATGTCATTAGATTGCCATTAGGCGAAAATCTAGGCATATAAGCATCTTCAATAAACTTCCTTTCTCCAGTAGCTAATTCTTCAATTACTATCGTTTTTTCATATCTATTTTTTTCCATGTTTACCTTTGTCAAAACATATGCAATTCTTTCCCCGTCTTTAGTTATTCTGACATCATCCACATAAGAAAACTTTGTAAAGGTTTTCTCATTCCACTCTAATTTGTCCAATACATTCACCCCTCGTCGATCTACCTTTAATATTTCTTGAAAAATAGACTAAAAAATTATGATAGTTTTTGAGAGTCAATTTGGGATTTAAAATTTAAAAATAAAGAAGCGCGCAAGCTAAGTACTACAGAACTATTTAACAATAGTATAAATTCCTACAGCAACTAGTAACGCACCTAGCAGATATCCTACTATTTGTGGGAAAATCAACACAAATATTCCAAACACTATTAATACTGCACCTAAAACTTCCTTCGAAGGTTTTGAGCCAAGTATGCTCTTAGCAATATTTTCAGTTCTTTTTACAAGCTCTTGCATAAATGAGTCTATTCCATCTACTCTTGTGCTTAACTTATCTATAG
>CBEVQP010000149.1:0-2659 GCA_965552035.1 uncultured Thermoplasmata archaeon
TCAATTCATGGCACCTCCAGAGTTGTGGACATTATTATGTTGTTTTAATTCATTGCTCATTATTAAAAATTATCCGTCTCACATAACCCACGAGCTGGAAGCCTCGCCTTTCAAGACGGAGGAAGAAGTCAGCCCTTTAGTCAAATCTTTAATCAAATGTTTTGATTTCAGACTTTCAAGAATAGCTTTTAGATCCTTTTGTCCATTCAACCTTAATAAAACAATCAATACAAACTGAAGGATGCGAATTTAATGTGATCCCTAGGACATATCATATGCTCTAATGTTGGTGCAATACGACAACTCTTAAATATTTGGAGATAATTTATCAGTCAGTTTTTAGTACCAACAAGCCCCGGGGATGAAGCAAAAACGGATGCTGGGGTGGAGGTGCAAAGACATGGCTACGTTTAAGGTTGTAATTTCAGACCCCAAAAGTGGAAAGGCAAAGCAGATCGAATTAAGTGGCGACAAAGCAAATGCTTTCTTAGGCAAAAAGATAGGGGACGTCATAGATGGATCTGTGATAGGGCTAGCAGGATATAAGCTTAAAATCACAGGCGGTACCGACAAAGATGGATTTCCAATGAGGCCAGACGTACATGGTGCAGTTAGGAAACGTGTTTTGCTATCAGCCGGTCCTGGATTCAAGCCTAGGAGACCTGGTGAAAGAAGACGTAAAACTGTGAGAGGAAATACAATTTCAGAAGACATTGTTCAGATAAACACTGTTATTGTTGAATATGGTGAAAAATCTTTAGAAGAACTTTTGGAGACCCAAGAAGAACAGAAGTGACATCCTTCCGCCGTTATATTCTATTTTTCCGAGATCTTTTCTGCGAAGCTCTTTTTATTGTTATGGTTACGTATAGGAATGTTGGTATGGCATATAGAGCCATTATTTCTGGTGTTGCGTACTCCAGTCCTATGATTATTAGGCCAATTTGAAGAACCTTATATATAAAGTTATTTACTAGAGCTAGACCTATGCCTTGTAAGTTTTTCCCCTGAATAGTGAATAAACCAATTAGTCCACCATTAGCAGCGTGGAGCATTGTGTATGCTATTGCTTCTGAAAATAACGATAAATAAGCTAATGGAGCACTGACCATCTCATATGGACTCATCTCGGTAATATACACCGATGTCGCTCCAACTGCAAGGCCAAATACATATAGTCGTGAGATTAGAGAAATTTCAGAAGAGCCCCTTAGACGAATCACATAGATCCCTTTCAAACTCTCTTCTAAAAGCGGAATGCTTGCAAGATACATTATTGGTACTGTAGTGGTTAAGTACCTAAAGAACCCAGCAAAAATTCCTCCAAATACTCCCCATACAAAGCTAATAAATAGGTCTTTTTCCTCAACGTCCTCCTCCAAAAGCCCTATTAGCCAATATAAAACAGCTATGGGTGGAATAATTATCAGAAGACTACGGAAGAAGTCGGTAAATGTCACCGACATCACCATACTAACGTGTCAGGACTCGGCAAAGTCATCATCGCTCAAGCTCAGAGGGGGTAACTATCTTCATCCGAGAGATTATATATATGTTTGATTATTTATAAATTAGCTTTTTGGAAGGAAAATAAGAGGAAAATCAGTCATTCTGGTTTAAAAACTCTATAATACCCGATAAAAATTTGTTAAATGAAATTGGGAACGAACAAAATTTACTTAAAATAAATAATAACGGGTGGTAAGAGAATGATAGAGGTGCCAAGTCTCCCGGAGGGATTCCTTGATGGTGTAAAGAAGTTTATTCAATTTACTATTAAAAATGCTAAGGCTAATGGCGTTGTTGTAGGGTTGAGTGGAGGCGTAGATTCCTCCGTAGTTTTAAAGTTGTGTGTAGAATCATTAGGAAATGAAAATGTTTTTGCACTAATAATGCCTGAAGATACTTCAAATAAAGAGGACACGGATGATGCAATAGAATTTGCCAGAAATTTAGGAGTCAGTTATAAACTTGTAGACATATCTCCAATTCTTAGAGCAATAGGGGTGAACATCGATGTAAAATCTCAGTCGGCTTTAATAAACATAAAGCCAAGGGTAAGGATGACCATATTGTATGCATATGCTAATGAGCTCAACTATCTTGTTGCAGGAACCTCTAATAAGACAGAACTTCTGTTAGGATACTTTACTAAATATGGAGATGGTGCCTCCGACTTTTTACCAATAGGGGATCTTTATAAAACACAGGTTAAAAAACTCGCTAAAGTGATCGATATTCCAGAGAAAATTATTAATAAAACACCATCGGCCGGATTGTATCCAGGTCAAACAGATGAAGGTGAGTTAGGACTATCTTACGATGTTATAGACAAAATCCTCTATGCATATGAATTAGGATACTCTCCAGCCGAGATCTCGTCTATTTTGGATATTAAGAACGAGAAAGTTACGAGAATAATTAATATGGTGCATAAAAATAGGCATAAGCGTAGAGCCCCGTATATTTTCAAAGTGTCTTTAAGAACACCCTTCGTAGACTATGATTGACGGTGATTCTATATGAAGAGAGTTAGTATTGTAATTCTAGTGGGAATAGTTGCAATTGCTGGCATACTTACAGGTTGTTTTGAAGGCCCTCCTATGACCATTTCTGAACTTCCAAGAATTACGATTAAAAAAATGCCTGATGAAAATGT
>CBEVQP010000150.1:0-2610 GCA_965552035.1 uncultured Thermoplasmata archaeon
TGATCCTGATTCAGAAAGCCTGTGAAGCAACCACTTATTAAGATACATTCCCTCCCCGAGCGTAAGGGACTCAATATATGTACTATCTAGTCCTAATGCTTTACCTCTAAGAATTAGAAGTATGTTATTAAAGTCTTTATAATGTAGGACGAACTCTAGGACTGCATTTGATATGCTTTCATCGACTAATCTTGAAGATTCTTTAAGCTTCTCTATAGCTTCTACCATTAATGTCCTTTCAGCTTCCACAGGATCTTCTGGAAGCGCAATTCCCAACTCTATCAATTTTGCTCGTAGGGAATGGAAGTCTTTAACATTCTCTATATGTTTAGCAATCTCGGGCGAGACGTCTTTTAGAATCGTTATGTCTGGGGAGAATCCTCTAAGGGCAGATCTTATAGCTTTTATAAGCTCTTCTACAAGAAGTACTTTCATAAAAGCGTCCACAAAAGGTTTAGAGATTTCTGGAGAGTACTTTTCAATGAGCCTTAAATTATTAGTAAAGTGCTTTACTAAGGCATTTTCTATCTCTGCAGGATCTTCTGAAGGCTCAATATTAATATTAATTTCACGAAGCTTTTGAATGAGCTCTGTCATATCTCTTGAATCGGATAAATTTTCAAGAAACTCCTTAGAAGTGGTTTTTCGAGTAAGTACTGATATAAGGGAGTTAAGATAAGCAAAGGCAATAATTGTACGAAGTGTAGGAAATAGGGTTGTTATGAAAACGAAAACGAAAAGACCCGCCAATAAGACGATAATAAGGACGAAATAAGGGAGCCCTTCCCCTAGAAACCACTGTAGTAAGTTACTAATATCCACGAGAATCACCTTACTCAAACAATAATTTTGCGATTTCCTCTACCTTATCCTCCCAGAAAGAGTCGAGGATATAATCGATGAGACCGTTTATGCTTATTTTGCCATCCTTAGACTCTACTATGATTCCACCAGAAGCCTCTATGGCGTCTTTAATATCAAACCCATATTTTTTCGCTATTTCGTAAGCCTCTTTTTCCCAGCCTTTCGAAGGTATAACGATGCCATTTGTAAGACCGCTCCTCTTTATGATTGCCTCAATGTATCGTTTTTTCTTTTCTGAATCTAATTTTGAGAAATATTCTTTTGTTACTTCTTTTACTTCCTCAAGAATTTTCCTCTTAACTTCTAGAATTTTTTGTCTCCACTCATTCTCTTTCTCAGAAATTATTCTTCTATATGCTATTTCAGCCTCCGTATTTGCTTTTAACATCATTTTTTCTTCCAACTCTTTGAGATGTCTTTTATGTGATTCCAAAAGGGATTTCATCCTGATTTCAGTTTCCTTCTCAATTTCCTTTATTTTTTCTTCAGTAATTCTCTTGATTTCTTCAATAATCTTGTTGATGTCACCATAGATTTCCATTTTTTCACCTCCTCGTAATAGTGAGAGGCCTATGAGGACTAAGATTACAATTAGAAGTCCGAATATCGCAAATGTTTCTGAGAGAACTGAGAACAATAGACCTCTGCCCAAAGCACCCTCCTTGTCGCTCATTACATTCACGGTGGCTCCTGCGGTAATACCTTGGCCAATGGCAGATAAACCGGCCAGACCTATAGAAAGACCCGCCCCTATGAGTGCTAAAACGACTTCAAGTGGAAGATCTTTCATTATGCTGAACATCCCTATTGCCACACTAATAATGAGAGAAGATAAGAGGCCATATATAGCCTGCGTTTCAGGTATGGCTGAGAACAACAACGCTCTACCAAACAGCTCTGGTTTACGATTGATATTGCTAATTGAGCTAGCTGCAGTGATACCCTGTCCTATAGCCGAGAGTCCTGCAATACCTGTGGCAAATCCCATAGCTATGGCTGCAATTCCTAGAGTCATGCCTACTTCTCTTAAAGCACCAAGAAGGCCCGAGTACATGAATACTATAAGGGCTATGAGAAGCCCGTATATAGCCTGCGTTTCAGGTATTGCTGAGAAGAGTAACGCCCTTCCGAACAAATTCCTATTGTTTAGGATGCCTCCTACGGCTGTTGCGGCTGTAATACCCTGACCAACAGCAGAGAATCCAGCAAATCCAACGGATAATCCTGCTCCTATAGCTACTAGAGCTATTGGTATTGAAACTTCCTTTATCGCTCCTCCAATGATGCCTACGTTAAGTAGGGCTAGAATTGCTATAAGGAGAGCGTATATTATCTGAGTCTCTGGAATAACAGAGAACACAAGGGCTCTTCCAAACATATCGTTACGCTCGAGAGTGGCATACACACCAGCTCCTGTGGTGACCCCCAAACCAATGGCTGAGGTTCCTGCAATACCTACTGCCAAGCCTGCGCCCACGGCTACGATACCTACAGTAAGTGGAGCTTCTATTGGAGAACCACCGATAAGCCTGAATCCGAGGAGAATCAATATTGCAACGAGAAGGCTGAATATGGCCTGTGTTTCAGGTATTGCTGTAAATACCAAGGCTTTACCAAAGATTTTCTCGTCCCGGTACACGGCGTTGATACCATAAGCCGCAGTAATACCTTGACCTATAGCAGACGTACCTGCAATTCCGACGCCAATGCCCGCTCCAATAGCTGCAAGACCTACAGCAAGAGAAA
>CBEVQP010000151.1:0-2592 GCA_965552035.1 uncultured Thermoplasmata archaeon
GTAATTGGCCGCGCAGGAGTAGGTGTCGATAATATTGATGTCGAGGCTGCTACTAAACACAAAATTATGGTAGTTAACTCGCCCACGGCAGCTACCAGATCTGTAGCAGAGCTTACAGTAGCTTTTGCATTTGCTCTTGCAAGAGATCTTGTTGCAGCAAATAATGAGCTAAAATCTGGGGAATGGACAAAGAAAAAACACAAAGGAATGGTTTTAGAAGGAAAAACATGGGGACTCGTGGGATTTGGACGCATAGGGCGTGAAGTAGCTCGCATAGCACTTGCGCTTGGAATGAATGTCATTGCATATGACGCATATGTAAAAGTGGATATGAAAGGTGTAACTGAGGCGAAAAGTGTTGAAGAAGTACTAAAGAATGCAGATATAGTAAGTGTTCATGTGCCTTTGACCGAAGAGACCAGGGGACTAATTGGAGAGAAAGAGTTAAGAACGATGAGGAAAGGCGCAATATTAATAAATACTGCAAGAGGAGGTGTCATTGACGAGAAGGCCTTAGCTAAGGTTATCGAGGAAGGACATCTTCGTGGCGCTGGACTAGATGTGTTTGAAGAAGAGCCTCCCAAGCCAGATAATCCTTTATTAAAGCTAAAAAATGTTTATGTAACGCCACATATAGGTGCTAATACAGTAGAGGCCCAAGAAGTCGCTGGAAAAATAATAGCAGAACAAGTGATTAAAGCACTAAAAGGTGAAAAGCCTGACTTTATAGTTAATAGGGAAGTTCTTGACTCTTCTTGAACTCTTTTTATTTTCATATAATACCTACAAATCTGAAGATCACGTACGTCATTGTTATTAGGATAAACATGTGTTTTAAGGAGCCCGATATTTTTCCCTCATAAACTAATCCACCTACAAGACCTACACCAATAGATTGTATTATGCTCCCATAATAGAGAACTAGTGAAAGCTCTCTCACATCTATTGGAATTATTGTAATCCCTCCAAGACTGCCTCCAACAGTTGCAGATTGTCCTAATCTCGGTAAGAAGAATATCAAAACAATTAATATAACACAAATAAAGACTGCATAGGAGATGTACATTGTCATTAAATATCCTATTGTTTGAGAACGGCGCTGTGCATCTAACTCTAATATTTCTCTCAAATCTCTTGCTGCTGTGTGAAGAACGTCGGAAAATTCCCCGCCACTATCAGCGCCTTCTCTAATAATCGTGAGAGCCCTTTTTATTAACTTAGATCTAATCTTTGATGCCAGTTTGTCGAGTACCTCAAAAATCGTTACGCCCCATGCCATTGAGGCCGCCATTTGCTGTATAAATGCCGTTAACCTTCCATAATTGCCTCTTGCTTGTATTTTCATGGATTCCACAAGACTCATTCCTGATCTCCTATTTTCAGCCAGATCTCTGAGAAAATCTGGGAATACCCTTTCTATGTCATCCGTGATCTTATCAATATAGGCCCTATAAAATCCATAGGGTCCTAGAAACATCAATAAAGCGTAGGCAACATAGTGGGGGGTCATTTCAGGCCTAATTATCATTGCAGGAACAAGTGATAAAGCTGCAAGTAAAGAAACTCCTAAGAGAATTTTATCAAAAAATTCTATACCACGCTCATAAATTATACGAGATATCCAAAGTTCAAATTTTGATTTTGGAGTGTGCCTTTCAACAAATTCCTCAATCATTTCCTTCATTGTAGATGTCATGAATCACTTCCTCCTAACAGCATCATACGCCAAATATGCGTAAACGACATGAATGACAGGTAATACGAGAAACATTATCATCTTTATAAGTGTGAATGTGATTTGGGCTTGAGCAGGATTTGCTGATATCCATCCCATTACAGTAAATATAATTACAAGAAATATAGGAGCAGCAACACCAACTACGACAAAACTCTCAATAATTACGCTAAGTGCCTCTAAATCTTTTCTTTGTTCCTGTCTAAGTTCGAACATGTATTGTTCAGCTTTTGTCATCAAATAATTCTTGAGATTGCCACCAGTGTAGGTAATTGTGATTATGCCCTGAAGAAAGTCCTGTAACTTAACTGATGCTGATCGCGATATAGCATTTAATATGGCAGTCATAACATCATAACTAAAAACAACCATGTCTCTATACATTAACGCTGCCTCTTTTGCCATTTCTGGTAAAATATCTCTCTGTCTAGCAAGAGCACCAAAGATTCTACTGATTGGAACGTTTGCTGATGCCAAAGCGGCCATGAAGTTTATTGCATACGGAAGTTCCCTATCAATCTGTTTAGCTCTTGATGAGATCTTAAAAAATGGATGAAAATACACTATGATCCATACAATTGCTATTACTACGACAACTAGCGCAATTTTTAGAGCATATGTAGGGACTGCTAGTATAGCTATCCTCATAGGAGTCAAAATTAAGACTAATATACTAATAATAGATGCAATTATTCCCCAAAACACATTTCTAGCAAAAGATAGTTTTGGATAAATCTCAGGATACGCTTTTTTTAAGATAAGTTTGTAGCTATCGGTGAGAAATGATTCTAAAAGGTTCCCTAGAGTATTATAAATTACTCTGTCAAGTTTTTTAAGAGGTTCTCTCCCTGAGCTCG
>CBEVQP010000152.1:0-2539 GCA_965552035.1 uncultured Thermoplasmata archaeon
GTTCTCTTTTGAAGAGCGTATTATTATCTTTGCGTTTTTATAGCCATATAACTGTATCCCTCCAAAGACAAGGTCTAAGACTATACTTCCAGAGAAATTGTATTCCAACGGAATCTGCTTCGCCTTGAGGATGTCTTCTACGTGGATAGGCATTACCTCCCTATAGCCCCCATCGATGGGTGTCGCGTTCAAAGCACCTACGTTAGCCATTGTACTCATGCCAAGAATTAAGTGTCTCCCAACGCGTTCCATTGATGTAATCCTTGCTCCAAAAACTCCAACAATCCTTACAACAGGAGGTGTAACATACACCAGGACTGATGGTCCTATAATCTTATCTAACCTCTCAACCATGAGCTTTTCTTCTTCAGCGAACGTTCTGAGAACTCCGTGCGTATATGCGTTATAAGCCACTAATATTCCGCCACCAAATGGTAAAGCCACAGTACGCTGAGGTGCATAGCCAGATAAGAAATCAAAGAGCCTTATGAATACATGCTCGTTGTTGAATATATCACTGACAACAAGCCCGCCACGAACGAATGTAAAGACCCTCCCATAGGCAGAAGCCATAGTCCCAGTCAAAGGTGCAAGAACGCCCTGTCCATCTTTAGAAATTTCTGCATAGTTTTCGATTTCATGTTTCTCCCAAGTGTTTGAAGTGAGATCCAGAGCCTGAATTCCCTTAAAGCCTTCCATGCTAGTAAGAGATAAATACGAGGCTGAAATGTCAAAACACGCATACTCCTCAACTAAAGTGCCCTTTAAGGATGGTAGATCACTCAATTTATTAAAGTTCTTACCATCGCGGTCTATTGAGTATACACCAAGATTTTGATGACCATCTAAGCGAGATAATAAGAGTCTATCGCCCACTGGATCATACAATATGTTTGAGATTTCACCTACCCACTTTTCTTTATCATGCATGGATTCTTTCCATAAAAGTTCTATTTTATCGTTTTCCGTATCGTATGAATGTAAGTGAGAGAATTTATTGAAAAACGCTATAGTGCTTCTTCCATCGCTCTTACCCTCATATACTGCAGGTGCGTGAACCCATCCGCCAAAATAAATAAACTCGTCGACGACCTCAGACGCATTGTAAGTGTCTCCGCCAGAGGTTGGTAAAGATCCCACTTTGTCGAACTTATAAACTCTTTCTTCGTCGTCTCTGATAAAATGGGCCTCTGCCTCAAAGGCTACTGTGTAATAAAGTACTCCTCGATTATATTTAAGCCCAAAAATTCCTCCCGAGCCCCATTCAGGCCCATACCTTGGTGGGTGTACTCCAAGTTTTTCCACTATCGACATTGATTGCACCTCAAACCCGTATAGATCTCATCTTTTTATCACTTATATCTCGAGTAACTAATTTATTATCCTTTTACACAAAATAAATGATTGGAATAGCCTCCAGCTAGGTGTCTTAAATGGTCAAAATTAAGGTTATACTTGGCGACATAACTGGTATAGAGGCCGACGCTATAGCTAATCCTGCAAACTCCCTTGGTATAATGGGTGGCGGTGTAGCAAAAGCTCTCAAGATTGCTGGAGGAGAAGAAATAGAGAAAGAGGCTACTAGCAAGGCTCCCATTCCTGTGGGCTCGGCCATCGCTACAACAGCAGGTCGCTTAAAGGCGAAGTATGTCATCCACGCACCAACTATGGAGCGCCCTGCCGGATATACTAGTTATGATCATGTCTATAAAGCCGTAAAAGCTGCACTAAAAGTAGCGTCAGAAAAGAAGATCAAAAGCATAGCATTTCCTGGATTTGGTACAGGAATAGGAGGTCTAGATAAAAACCAAGCGGCGGAAACAATGATAAAGGCTATTGAAGATTTTGTTTCTGAATCTTCAGAGTCATCAATAGAGCTTATTTACCTAGTCGCTAGAGATCTAGGTCTATATAACGCCTTCACCAAAGCGTTGGGTTCAAATGAAAAAGAGGTCTAGCTTTTAGCCCTTTTTCTATATATTTTCAAAATTTCTCCAAGTATTATAAAGAACGTTGCAATTATTCCAACGCCCAGACTAGATGGAGTGTTCATGAGATACGATAATCCATAACCTCCTAGCGTGGTTATCATAGCGATGCCTGTCGCCACCTCAAGGTATCTTCTTCTTGAAAAGTTAATGGAGACTATCCCAGGAGCGGCAATAAGGACGTGAGAAACTATTATTCCAAGAGTGTATGTGAGTGTGGTAACTACTAAGGCAAGCGTTGCGTATTCTACGTATCTATAAAAGCGGATATTATATCCTAGAGCCTTACAGCCCTCAGGGTCAAAAGCCACGTACATGAGCTCCCTATGAAATGCTGCGAGGACAAATACTGTAATAACTGCTGCTATAGCTAACGTTAGGAGATCCCTTGAGGTTATTATTACAGAAGTCCCCACTACTATTGACCACGCTCTAAACGCGTAAGGTCCTGAAAGATACGTAAACAAAACTAGAAAGAACGTAGATATTGCCAAGGATATTGCCCCTGCCGTATCCGGATCATAACCTCTTTCCGTCAGTTCTGCCGTAAA
>CBEVQP010000153.1:0-2513 GCA_965552035.1 uncultured Thermoplasmata archaeon
TAAACTGGGATAAACTCATACACCATATTTTTTTAGTAAGCGTACTTGTTTTGTTAATGCCCGAGATTCTCATAATCTTAACCTTAGAGATAAAAAGAAATCCTATAAAAATGAGTGATGTAGCACACGCATATTTTAAGACGTTTAGCAAAAGCCATGAATATCTAGAATATCTCCAAAACACTATAGGAGAAAAGGAAACGTTATTTTCGGACATTATTATGTTTAGAAACTCTAGCCAAATCTTTTGGATTGTCAACAATATGTTTCACTATGGTCCTTATTATAGTATTGGAAGTTCCAATGTTCCGGGGATGATAATAAATTCACTAAAAAACGTTGTTGTTTTTAAAGGACCATCAACACACCGCGAGAATATTTCTATGAATAAAACTGCTCGAAGCATTGTTAAAAAAATAACAAATATAGCATTACATTTAAAGTTGGAACCAATTAAAGCAAGATATGAAATTACAGAAAACAAATTGTTCAAAGTGTATGCTATAGACATATCTGGAAAAATATTGTGTTTTATTGACATAAAAGAAAGAGGATACGACGATATTCCATGGGATGTTGTTAGGAAGCTCTCCCATATTAAGGATCTCTCTATTGTAGATCTTCATACAAGTAAAGGACTTGACGATCCATTTAAAGACTTTAAACTTAGCGATATTGAGGCACTAATTGATTTAATTAGCGATACAATTTCTAAACTAAAATCTAAAGAATATTCAAGAAATATTCTTGTTTCTTATGCTCATAAAATAGTATCAGAAGATGATATTTGCTCTGGCGGGATACATGCACTAGAGATGCAAATAGAAAACAGGAAGTTTATTATAATAAGCTTTGATGGTAATAATATGGAAAAGAGTCTAAAGGAAGTGATATTAACCCATCTTACTCGTGCAGGATACGTTCCCATTGTAGCCACTACAGATAGCCACGAAAAAACATCGCCTTTGGGAGACTATTATCCTGTGGGGAGTATTACCAGCTCTGATAAAATTATAAGTATTATTAACGAACTTTTGAATGATTTAGAAGAAAATCTATCAGAGGGATTCTCAGGTCACAGGAGGCTAAGATATACTGTTAAAATTGTAGGGGATAATTGGATATACATGCTTAGAAATGCATTAAAGACATCAAAACGCACGATATTCTTAGTGGTCTCTCAGGTTTTGATAATAATGCTATTGATTTTAGTATTCTCTATTTTGTAAATGTGTATCTTAGGAAAACCTCAGTATTTAAAGAACATGCTAAAATTTTGTAGATTTTTTGTGGGAAATATTTAAATAAACTTACATTAACTTTATGAAAGCCAGAATATAATTTCGAAATCAGAAAACGGCAGGTGTGATTGCGATGCCATTACCCATGAGCGTAATCCAAAGTCTTATCGACAACGAAGTAGTAATAACCTTGAAGGATGGAAGAGTCTTAGAAGGAAAGCTTGTAGGTTACGACAACAACATGAACCTTGTATTAGAAAAGACAAAAGAACAGTACAACGACACCACAAGGGTTCTTGGAACGGTAATCATAAGAGGAAACAACATAGTTAGTATCTCAGTGAAATAACCTCAAAGGACCCTTCATTTTGTGCTAGAAATTTAATAGAACATATTACTAGAGTTAGGTGTCTTTAATGTATTATTTCGGAGATCATCATTTTCTTCCCAAAAAGTTCTTTGCAACTTCGGGGAAAGGAGAAGACCCCATATCGACACTTAATGCATTTGATCTTGCTCTAAGAAATGCCGGGATTGAGCAGCTAAATTTAGTCCCGGTATCTTCTATATTGCCTAAAGACGCTGAAGAAGTAGAATATGTTCGTATAGCCCCTGGAACAATAGTTTTTGTTGTTATGGCACGACAAGACGGGTACGGAGATGAAGAAATATCTGCCGGAATTGCCTGGGGTTATGCTAATGGCAAAGATGAGGAATACGGCTTTGTAGTTGAAGATCATGGGTATAAATCATATGAAGATTGTAAGGAAACATTAAGAAGAAAGATAGAAAGGATGGCAGAAATTAGAAATATGGAACTCGCTTATGTTAAGTATAGAATAGAGACGCTCAAAGTTAGAAGAAATATGTTTGGGAGCGTAGTTTCTGCCGTGGTATTTTTACCACCAGAATGAATTATCTGCCAAAACGCCTTTCTCTCTTCTGATAAGATCTTATCGCAAGGAGAAAATCAAGTTTTGAGAATTCAGGCCATAAAGCCTCAACAAAATAGAGCTCAGAATAAGCAGATTGCCATATTAGGAAGTTGGACAATCTTTCCTCACCAGAAGTTCTTATAATGAGATCGGGATCGGGGGATCCCTCTGTGTATAGATATTTAGAAATAGTATCTTCCGTAATATCTTCTATACTCAAGTTTCCAGATTGTACGTCTTTAACAATCTTTTTTATTGCATCTATTATTTCGCTTCTTCCCCCATAAGCAATAGCAACGTTTAGCCGATATTTATTATAGTTTTTTGTAAGCTCCTC
>CBEVQP010000154.1:0-2468 GCA_965552035.1 uncultured Thermoplasmata archaeon
GGCTCTCTACCAAAAATTTTGAAAGAATAGAGCAAGCTAGAGAGTTAGAAGTTACTATAGGGGGTGCTGAATCGAACTTCGCAATAGCGTTTGCTAGACTTGGTGGGAGAGCTGCTTGGATTAGCAAGCTTACGGACAATCCTCTCGGGAGGCTCATTGTAAATAGGATCAGGGAACACGGAGTTGATATCTCGCACATTATCTGGACCAAGGAGTATAGAGTGGGTCTGTATTTTATAGAGTTCGGTCGGACGCCTAGGCCCATAAACGTGATATATGACAGGAAGGACTCTGCAATAAGCAACATAAATCCAAACGAGGTGGACTGGAACATCCTTGGAGACTACGACGTGTTTCACACCACGGGGATCACTGTCGCGTTAAGTGAGAACTGTGCAAAGGCAGTTAACATGGCAATAAAGAAAGCAAAAGAACTCAATACTCTCGTGTCTTTTGACGTAAATTATCGCTCTAAGCTTTGGACCCCAAAAGAAGCTTTTAGGGGACTAGATCCTATGCTTTCGGATACGGATATCCTTTTCGTGACGAAAAGCGATGCGAGACTCATATTTAAAATCTCAGGATTAAACGAGGATATTGCTAGAAGACTATACGAGAGATATCGTCCAGACATTCTGATCTTAACCCTTGGATCTGAGGGTGCTATGGCTTTTGACGGCGAAAAGATCTATTACGCACAACCATATAAATTAGAAATTGTGGATAGAATAGGTGCAGGAGACGCATTTGATGCAGGGTTCGTTTTTAGGTATTTAGAGACGAATGACGTAGAGTCTGCTCTTGAATGGGGCAGTGCTATGGCAGCGCTTGCACACACGATACCCGGCGATCCCATATACGTCACAAAGGAAGAAGTGGAAGAAGTTATCAGAAAAAGGGCTATATCCGATATCGTGAGGTGAAGGTCTGTGAAGCTCGAAGGAGTTTTCCCTCCTGCGATCACACCTTTTAAGGAAGACGATGAAGTCGATGTAGAAAAGTTAACAGAGTACTTGGACTTCTTAGTCAAAAATCGAGTACACGGAATATTCCTGTTGGGAACTAATGGTGAGGGGCCATTATTGACCCATGAAGAAAAGAAGCTACTCATAAAAACAGCAGTAGAGCACATCAATGGAAGAATTCCTATCATCGTTGGTACTGGATGCACGAGTACGAAAGAAACAGTAGAGTTAAGTAAGTATGCTGAAAAAGTGGGCGCGGATGCCATCCACGTCGTGACCCCGTATTATTATCCTGTGGGCGAGGAGGGCTTTATAAGACATTATAATAAAATAACGGAAAGCGTTGAGCTACCTCTTATAATTTATTATATACCAGAGAGGACAGGGGTCAAGATGAGTGTGAGCACTCTTCTTAAGCTTGCACACAATGAGAAGATTATAGGTATAAAAGACAGTTCGAAGAGTATTGAGTGGTTTTATGAAGCAATAAACACGGTAAAACGTATTAGAGAAGATTTTGTGTTCTTTGGGGGGAGTGATGCGCTGATATATGTTCATCTTGTCTTAGGCGCAAGCGGTGTGGTATCCGCTGTAGCAAACGTATTCCCCGAAATCGTTGTGGAGCTTTATGAGGAGTTTAGAAGAGGGAACTTACAGAAAGCTAAGCAGCTACAGGATAAGATCCTGGCAATCAGGAGGAGTCTGAAAATGGGCCCTTACTTAGGAGGCGTTAAAGCAGCGTTAAAACTAAGGGGTATGGACTTTGGTGATCCCAGAAGCCCTCTAGTAGGATACAGCAATAAAGAATTGGAGGAGCTAGAGAAAAAATTGGAGGAAATAGGAATTATCAGATGAGCTCTTCTATAAGTGTGTACTTTAGATCTTTGAACCCGACTTCAGCATAGAGGTGCTTGAATGCCTTAAGGGCCTTTTCAGTCCTGAGTCTCTCGTGGCTCTTTAAACCAGCCACCACCACTTCAAGACCTTCTTCCACATCCACGTTCGTCAAGGGTTTGCCGTCGAGGGTTGCCCAGCATATGAGGTCGGGAGCTATTGTTAGTATCTTTTCACCTAGTTTTGCTATTATATTTTCATTCTTGAAGTAAATCTCTAGGTCTCTCTTACCAGTCTCCACGACAACCTTTCCAAAGTCAAATCCTCCTCTTGTTTCTAGTGTCTTCTCCTTTACTTTTCCAACGCCTAAGACGTACGCACCGAGCTCTTCCGAGAGTAAATCAGGTAGGTGTGCGTCTTCTTCTCTAGATTTTCTGAGGAGGGATCCTACTTTCATCGATAGGGATACTGTTCCTGGGATCACACTTTCTTTTAATTGCTTTCCACTCATAGGATAAAGGGCAATTCCAGCGTTTCCTTGAAATGCTATAACTATTTGTCTACAAACCTTTTCTGCCCATTCAGCATCTTTGACGAATAGTATACCACCATTGCCTTCCCAGTTTGTTATTGCCATTGGCGAAATAGGAATGCCATAGATGTCATAGC
>CBEVQP010000155.1:0-2450 GCA_965552035.1 uncultured Thermoplasmata archaeon
ATTGATCATAAGCAGCTGGCCTATATACGTCTGCTTGAATTAAAGCTACTTTCAGCCCTCTTTTCTTAAAATATTTTGCTATCTTTGCTGCAGTAGTTGTTTTACCTTGACCATAAAGTCCTACGAGCATTATCTTGTACTTCTTTAATGGCAAATCTTTCTTTTTACCTAAGATCGAGACTAGCTCTTCATATAATACTTTAATAACATGCTCCTTTTCCCCTATACCCCTTGGCCGTTCTTCAAGTGCCCTTTTCTGAATTTTCCTTCCTAACTCGACGACAAGAGATACGTCAACATCTGCCTTTAAAAGTGCTCTTTGAATGTCCTTTACTGTTTCTTTGATTAATTCTTTATCTACAAAAATACTGTTGACGATTTTGTTTACATTTTTTCTTAGAACGTCCTTAAGTTCATCAAGAACCATTATTGACACCTTAATGTGATGCAATTAACTTGCGATTTTATGCTATAATGTTTCACCAATATATTATTCTTGACTCATATAATAACTGATAATCTTAACCTCGATTATACCCTCGTTTGAGATGTAATTTTTTCAATAAGATTAATATAATTGAAAATCTTGTATATCAGATAAATTTATATAGCCCCAAGAAATTTTCAGTGTACCCCCGCACAAAAACTCTGGTATGTGTAAATACTATTGTCAAGCGCTATTTGATCTCAAGTAACTCACGATAAGCAAGTATTTTTCAGTATTACAAAACGATTACCCATAATGATATTGCGCAAATGCTTTCAACAATCACAGAATGTTGCTCACTTTAATAAAAGATGGGAACCAAAATATAATGTGAGGGATTATGAATGAACAGTGACTCCACAAAAGATCAGAGAATCTCAGGAAATATAAGGGCAGTAATACTTGATGTTGCCACTCTTTTTACTATCGAAAATCCATGGTACTGGTTAAAAAGATATACAAAAACAAAAATACACTCATTTGAAATGGCATACAAATTAGGTTCAATGGAATCAGAATATGAGGCGCTTCATAGAGAGATTAATCTTCTGAGATGGTCTATCGGACACGAAAGTGTAGATAAAGTTATAGAAGACGCCTTCAATAAGCTTCCCTTTATTTTTAATGCTGAAGATTTTCTTAAATGGTTGTCCAGCTTTGACTTTAAGATCGCTGTGTTAGGAGGCGCACCAAGACCTATAATTAACAGACTAGCAAAAATTCTTAAAAATAGCTTAAGATTTTATGATGAAATTTGGGTAGATAGAGATTCCAGAGGAGAGATCATTGCAAAACCAATTAAATACGGAAGACTAAATGTACTAAAGGCAGCAAATGATTTCCTCTCAAATGAGGGTTTGAGCTGGGAAAATATAATCACCATTGCGAGAGATAGATTCTTTAAAGAGGTAACACGTCTTTCAAGAGTCTCAATTGCGTTTAATCCCATAGATGATGAAATTGTTGAAAATGTTTCTTACGTAGTCCGAGGCTACGCCTCTGATTTAAAAAGACAACTTGAAAAAATTCTGTACATTTAGTAAACCACCTTAAACTTACTTTAAAAATGGATCCAAAGCTTAATTAACAACATTTAACTACTTCTATTTTTGGAGCGGTGGGAGTGGGAGAGCGGCTGACGGTGGTCCCGCACTCTCTAAAATCGGGACTGCTGAGGAAAGTCCCCCCTCCCGCCGGGCAGAGGTGCCACCGAAAGGTGGTCACCCGAGAGGGTGGGCAACGGCACAGAAACGACACAGCCACGGGCAAAATGGTGATGATCGGGGTTGTGCCCGTGAAGACTCCCGTGGATTTGGTGAAACGGCCGACCACCTCGGAGCAAGTCCAGTAGGGTCGGAATGAGTGCCCGGCTGACCGACCGGGTAGGACGCTTAGAAGAATGCCGCTAGAACAGAAGGGGGCTTACTCCCCACACCCACCGCTCTTATGTTTCTGAAGTCAAAGCTTCCCATTTTACTCTATATATGAAGATGTATCCGTTATTGTACACTTCTTCGAAATATTTAGTCTTAAATTTCATGAGTGCTTTTTCACTCATAGGTTCTGCATTTTCCCATTGCACTCCCGCAACTCCTTTAATAGTATCAATATCAAATACTACGTAATCAATGCGTTTATAACCCGAAGGAGTCTCAAAGAATTTCATCATTTCTAAAGTTTCGTTCAAATCTTCAGAAAGGAGAATTTTTGCCCCAGTGTCCCATGTAGCATTTATTCCTGTAAATCCAAAAACAAGACTGCTTAATCTGTGATCTGAAGCTACGGTAACATTTCTGGGGACATTATCTTTCATCCATAGAATTCCTTCAAAGGTTTTCCAAGTAGTACCCTCCTCAAACCCCCCTAACGCTTCTTGGGGAGGATATGCTGTCATTATTAGAGATATTACCAAAAGCGCACAGATTGTTCCCAAAGCATACTCTTTATACTTCCTAAGATGATG
>CBEVQP010000156.1:0-2390 GCA_965552035.1 uncultured Thermoplasmata archaeon
AAGAAACGTTTAGGATTGCCTGACGATGTTCCTGTGATTCCGACAGTAGCTCTCGATAGAAACAGTGTTATTAGGGTGTTTGAGACGCTGGCTGAGCTAGTATTGTCTCAGGGAGGGGGGTCCGCATGATCGTGGAGAAGCTCTCAACTGGGATAAAAAGGTTTGATGATTTGCTTTATGGAGGGATTCCTATAAGATCAAATATCATGGTTTATGGTCCCCCATTCATTGGTAAAGAGTGGCTAATCACACGATTCATAGCTAAAGGTCTAGAGGAGGGACAACCATCAGTCGCTGTTCTAACGAACTCTGGTGTTGAGGAATTTAGAGAAGAACTTCGTAAAACTCTGAAAACTGAGAGGCCACTTGAGGAATATGAACAGAAAGGGTTGATAAAGTACGTTGATGCCTACACCAGAATCATTGGTGACACGAGTGTTTTTGAGGGAGCATACTATGTTGAGAGCTTTGCAGATACTACCACAATTCTTAGAATGGTGGACTCTGCTCTTAGGGACGTTATGAGATTTAACCTTCCAATTAGATTTGGATTTATTTCGATATCTACATTAGTCGTCAATGTATCTTCTCAAGCAGCCTTCCGCTTGGCATATATGATTGCTGGTGTTGTGAAAAGATACAAAGGTACAGGTCTTTATGCGGTCGATTCCGGAATGCACTCAGAAAGTGAGGTAAGTACGTTTGCCCACCTTATGGATGGAATAGTGGAGTTTAGAGAAGAATTTGAACCAGAACATAAGACGTATCTGAGAGTATTAGGTCTTGGTCAAGTGAAAAGTAGAAACTGGATAGAGTACGTATATAATGGAGAGGAGTTAAAAATTACAGGATCATTTGCTATTGGACGTATAGTCTAAAGGTTTAGGTGATATTAGTGATGATAAATAGAAAAATGGTAAGAAGGTTGCTAATAATATTGGATATAGCGTTTATTGCAATTTTCCTAGTCTCTTTATACTATACAATTATTCATGCTTACTCCGCAGGTTTTTATTCTGTACATGAGCAGATTAGCATTATCCAGGGCCTGGAGAATAAAGCAATTGAGTGGCAACATAAGTATGTAGAAGCGTTTTGGTACATGCTTCGGGACATAGGCGTTATGGCAATAAGTTTAGTATGGATAATATTTAGATCACTAAGAAATGAGCTTCTTCTTGGAAGAAGGCTTTAGTAATGGTGGTCTAATGGAGAAAAGCTCTTTAAGGATATCAGGGTATATTTTCTCAGAGAACTCTTTTTTAGAGGCTACGGTCATCGTAGAAGATGGAAAGATCTCTTCAATAAGAAGGGGAGTAGATCATAACGCTGATTTTAAGGGGATTTTAGTCCCTAGACCTCATAATGCGCACGTTCATATACTTGACGCACTCATCAAGGATAAGACCGAAGAGAGGGATCTTTTAAAGTTAGTGGCTCCTCCAAATGGAATAAAACATAAGATGCTGAGTTCGGCAACAATTCGGGAATTAAAAGATGCACTAAGATACGCGTCAATGGAAGCGGAGGAGGCTGGTTTAGGCTTAATTACAGAATTTAGAGAGCTAGGAGCCAGAGGTGCGCTTTTAGGAAAACCTACGAAGTCATTTAGGGTATTGTCAAGACCAAGCTCAATCGATGAGGCTAAGAAATTAATTGATATTTCGGATGGATTTAATATAAGCGCAATAAGTGACGTAGATATAGAATTTGCTAAAGAACTTGCAAGAATTGCTAGATCAAAGGGAAAAATATTTGGGATGCATGCAAGCGAAATAATAAGAGAGGACATTGATACAATTCTCGACCTGAATCCGGACTTTTTGGTACACATGTCAAGTGCTACAGAACACGATTTAGATTTAGTTATTGAAGAAGAAGTCCCTATTGTTATATGTCCCCGTTCTAATGCATATTTTGGTGTTTTTCCTAACGTAGAATACATGATAAAAAATGGTGCTAGGGTTCTTATTGGTACAGATAATATAATGATTAATTCTATGGACGTGTTTAGAGAGGCAGAGTTTTTATTTAAGTTTTCGAAGGCTATAGGTCAGAATATAGCTGCGTTGGATATTATAAAGATGCTTTTTAGAGACTTTAAAGAAGATTGGAGCATAAAAGAGGGTACGGACATTAAGAGCACAATATTAATAAAAGATCTAAGGGGAAAGCCAGAAATAATATTAATTAACAGAACACATCCCGCAAAACTTCATAGGTTCATTTAAGATTTTAACTCTCCCAAAGTTGCTATACGCTCTGCATAAGCATTATGTTTGTGAATTGATTCCAGACTTTCGCTTTTTACTATTACCAAAGTATCATCCGGCAAGTTTCTGTATTTTTCCACCACATTATTAAGAATCTCCCTAACGATGTCTTCTACG
>CBEVQP010000157.1:0-2375 GCA_965552035.1 uncultured Thermoplasmata archaeon
CCTATACTCCTGAGAGGCTTCCTCACAGAGATGATCAAATTAACGAACTTGCAAGTATTCTAAGTGTTGCACTAGATGGCTCCCCTCCTAAAAATATAATGGTTTATGGTATCACTGGCAGCGGAAAAACTGTAACCGTGAGATATGTGCTTAAAAAACTAGAGGAGATGGCGGCGGAAATCGGGGCTCATGTACAAAGCATCTATATAAACTGTGAAGTAGTAGACACATCCTATAGGGTTCTCCAAACAATAGCGAATAATTTTATAAAGCAATGGGAAGAACGTATCCCTCCCACAGGTCTTCCTACGGACGAGGTCTATTCTAAGCTTCAAAATATTCTTGATGAGTATGGTGGTGTTGTAGTAGTAGCCCTTGACGAGATTGATAGGCTTGTGAAAAAGAGTGGAGACAACATACTTTACATGCTTACACGCATTAACGAGTATCTAAACAGAGCAAAACTTTCAATTATTGGTATCGCAAACGACTTGAAATTTGTAGACTTGCTAGACGTTCGTGTGCGTAGTAGTTTAATGCACGAGACTATAGTGTTTCCCCCCTATAATGCCAAACAACTCGAAGACATTCTTAAAGATAGAGCAAACATAGCGTTCTACGAGGATGTTTTAGAGCCTGCTGTTATACCTTTTTGTGCCGCTGCATCTGCGAAAGAGCATGGAGACGCTAGAAGAGCTTTAGACCTTTTAAGAACTGCCGGAGAAATTGCAGAGAGAAATAATGAGCCCAAAGTTAGAGAAGGTCATGTAAAGCTTGCTATAAAGAGACTAGAAATGGATACTGTTGTTGAGGCTATAAGAACCTTGCCCACACATGGAAAAGCCGTTATGTACGCTATGTACAGAAAATCTCTTAGGGAGCTTAAACTTGGAAAGAGAGCAAACGACATAGAATTCACTACCGGGGAGCTATATCAAGAATACTCTGACGTTTGTGATTTCTTAGGAATTCCTCCTGTCACACAAAGAAGGTTTACGGACTTTGTGTCCTATCTAGACGAGATAGGGCTTCTAAATGCGAGAATAATTTCTCGAGGCCGTTATGGACGAACGAAGATAATAAAACTAGCTTCGGATCTTGGGTATATTGAAGAAGCCCTTAGAAACGATCCTGAGTTCTCTGCGTTCTTTGCTAAAAGGCAATCCCAGCTTTATTTAACAAATTACTTTGAAGATTAAAATTCATTTTTTTCTTTCCAAATTCTAATTTTTCTGTAAGCAATAATAGCCACTTCTATGAGTATGGGAACAAAAAGCAATGAAACGTATATTATTATCGCCATAATCTTACATGTAGACGGCACACGAGAAACATAGTTAGAGTTCATCATATAGAGTTTGAGTACTCCTAAGTAAGGTATTTCAAAACCTGCTTTGGCCACAATCCACGATGGTTTTACGGGCTTATGATACAAGATTCCTGATTCTTGGTCAGTAAAATAGTTATTATCTCCTTTGGTAATATACCCGCTCCAAGGGGCTTTCCATATCCCAGTGGAGTCTACAATAACTTCTCCTTTTTCAACCCATCTAATAGCTCTGTGTACAATAAGCGTCCCGGTATACGGATTTTTATAAATTATTACATCTCCAAAATTTCCGAAACGCATATATCCAGTGGATTTTGCTTCTTCGTATGTAACGACGTTACCGTCAAACTTCTTTAAAACAAGAATGTCACCAGGTTCCAGAGTTCCTATATAAAATGGACCATTTTCCGGATGCATCATACTAGTAGACTCTACCACAGATATCGCAGGCCAAATACCTGCATAAGCATATATGCTGACTAAAAGTACTAGAAATACTAGCAACGCTTCAACAGCAGGATTTTTAAGGATTATTTTAATTATTCTCTTGTAATTCATGTCGTTTGCCTCCGGAAACGTCGTTATTGATGCTTTCATTACTTGGCCAAGGTTCGTCTTTGAGGGAATTTATTTAACTACGGATGGGATGGTTACCTACATAAATTTTTCAGAAACTCGGTTAAGAGTGACACTATATTAATCGAACTACCTAGTATTTAGTAGTTCATACTATCTCTCACTATGATCCTTAAAAGGGTATTTAAAGAGGTTTCTTAGAGACACCATACGTTCTAATAGTAAGGTGTATAAACGTGATAAAAACAGTAGACGACTTTATCTCTCTAAGAAGAAGAAAGGAAATTGCAAGAAAATTTGCAGATGCGGGATTTTTGATTACTCGAAGCGCTTTGTATAAAATCTTTGAACTAAATTTAGATGAATTCGCCATTGAGAGCTTAATTGATGCTCTTACAAAAAATTTGTATCCAAAAAAGATTTTAAACGACTCAGATATCCTGACAATTCTTAACAAGGGAAAAGAACA
>CBEVQP010000158.1:0-2367 GCA_965552035.1 uncultured Thermoplasmata archaeon
GCTGCAAGCTGGCTTTCGGTTATAGCGTTGTACTACGATGTGTATGGGGAATATCCGACTGGATACAATGATACGCTAGTTAACGAATTAAAGAGTATTGTGGACGACAATTTTCTCGGGGATCATTGGCAATACTCAGTAGCTAATCCGTCAGAGGGCTGGGGATATAGTGCAGTAACATTACTTTACCTAGCCGTAATATGTCAAACAAATGCCCCATTCAAAACATGGGCGGAGGATTATGTTTTTAATGAAAGCGTGAAGACTTGGCATTACAACAATAAGCCCGCAGACTTCTCTCAGGCGGAAGGCCTGAAGGGATTCATCATTTGCAACGGCTTCGAAATGTTGTACAATGAGGACTGGAATCTTACAGAGCCAAGTGAATGGACTTATGATTATCTTGTCGACCACATGGGGTACTACACTGACCCTCCAGATCGTGCAAAGCCTGAGGGAATATGCCTGGTCACATTGTTGGCTGACTTCTCGACACCAACCTCGTCCACGACTCCCGTAACCACAACTTCGACGAGCACTCCGACAAGCACCACGACTAGCCAGGCCACAACCTCCCTCGACCTCCCCTCGATATTCCTCGACAACGCAAGCCTGGTGCTGATAATTGCAGCATTGAGCATCATAATACTCCTATTGTTCGCCAAGAAGTGAGGGGAATGATCGCCGTTAGGGGGAGAGGATACAACCATGGAATGTACACGGACATCTATCATGTCGCGAGAAAAGAGTACACGTGCAGCGTCTGCCAGGCGAAAATAAGGAAGGGAGAACCATACATCAAGAGAGTCTTCAAAGGCGAAAACGGGTACAGCAAGCTAAACATATGCATAAAACACGGTCAAGCAGAGAAACTAGTAGACACAAAGGGAAGAACACTCTGGGAAAAATAGGAGAACCACAGAACTCCACAAACATATTTTTAATCAGAGATTGGATATTTTGTGTTAGGAAGAAAACCCATTTTTATCTACTTTACGTCTTCCTAACACGCATTTGGAGTACGCGTTCAAAGAGTTTTCCAAGAAGTTTCCCAGCCTGAAACCCAGCTCTCGCAGGTGGAAAACCATGATACGTGATTGTTAGGTGGAGTTGTTCGAGTGCTGCATATATGGTTCCACCTAACACTCATCGATGAAACTCCTGAAACACGCCAAAAAAGCCTAGCCGAAAAATGATAATAAAAACAGGGTAACCTTGTATAAACTATACTATCAGGGATAACATTTTTATATTTATAAAAGATATCGAGTACTCGATAAAAATGAGGTTATTATGCGCTAAATGCAAAGAGAGGTTGAAACTGTTAAAGGTCCTATCAGAGATTAGAGAAGGGGTTTCTGCAGCTGATATAGCTAGACTTATGCAAAAGAAAAATTCCTCCTACCTTTTGACTGTTGTGCTCCCCTTATTAAAAAAGGACAAATTGGTGGATTTCAAAATAGAGAAGCCTAGACGAAAGAAGGGACGACCAAGAAAACTATGGTTTATAACCGAGAAGGGCAAAAAAATTTTGGAGTCTTTAATAGATCCACCTATTATCGAGGTATACTTTGCTGGTGCATATACTGCTCTCCAGGTTCTGGATAATATTCCATTAAAGGTTAATTACTTATTATCCGCTGGGCATTATTGGAAAAATGGAAGGTTGGAGTTTAAGAAAGTTTCTAGACCTGGTTTTGCTGATAAACTTTTCATCGATAGTGGGGCTCAACAGTTTTACACGAAGTTTAAAGGTTATGATTATCCATATACTCCTAGGCAATATCTAGAGTTTTCAAGACAGCTCTCTCCAGATTACATAGCTACTTTAGATCTTCCTCTAGATATTTTAGTTCCAAGGGGCTTAAGTATTCATAAAGGATTAAAGAAGACAGTGGAACTGGGGGTAAAAGTCTTTTGCGAAGCTGAGAGTATGGGTATAAGAGATAAAATAGTGCCCGTATTACAAGGTTATAATGATCCTACACAATGGTTAGAATCTTATGATTTATATAGGTCACATGGAATCCGATCCAACTTATGGGGTGTAGGGTCATTATGTATGATGAAAAGTTCTAAGCTTGTAAAGGAAATATTAGAGAGCTTAAGTAACATCGGAGATCTTCACGTCTTTGGACTAGCATTAAATGCGTTTAGGAAAGTTTATTACTACATTAGGAGTTTCGACACCTCTGCATGGATATATTGGGCTAAGATGGATGGGGCAGTTTTTGTTTGGGATCCTTTTAAAGAGCGTTTCGTAGAATTGCAGGCTAGAAAAGGGCTTAGGTATGACACAAAAACATTGATGGCAGTAAACGTATTCTCCATATTGTCTATGGTTAATTATTATATTTTAAAAAAATC
>CBEVQP010000159.1:0-2339 GCA_965552035.1 uncultured Thermoplasmata archaeon
ATAAACGACTACTTAGATGCAAAGTGCGAAGCCAAAGAAGTGGTTTCAGACGCAACAGAGGTGGCTAGCAAGGGAAGCAGAGTCTACGTAGGGCTAGCAAACCCCTCCATGACGGCAATACGCGAGATGTTGGCAAAGGATAGGCGGTGGGAGATGGTGGCGCTAAACAGACTAAACAACCTCGTAGACTACTTACTAAATCAAAAAACCGAGTACGTAGTCATAGACACAAGCCCAGGAATACACTACTCATCGATAAATGCAGCAGTAGTAGCTGACAAAGTACTTGTAGTCACCACACACGACGAAAGCGACATCGACGGAACAGCCAAAATGATCAAAGAAATGTACGAACTCATCGAAAGACCCATCGAAATCGTGATGAACCGAGTACCAGCCCAGATAATCGCAGAAAACGGAGCAAAGGAATACGCACAAAAAATCGAAGATAGATTAGGAGCAAAAGTAGTTGGCGTAATACCTTGTTCATGCGACATACTCGCAACCGAAAGAAAAGAGATCCTAGCAAAAACAAAACCACAACACGAATTCGTAAAACACCTAGAAAACATTGCGCAAAAAATCTAGCTCAACCTAGCCCGATGCTCCCTAATCCTACGCGCTTGCCTAGCATACCACTCTAACCAAATACGATCACGAGCCTCAGGAGGAAGAGTTTCGGGGGAAGCAAAAACTACTGGAATCATGAGAAAAAGAATGGCAGCGGAAATTAGGTAAAGACTGCCAAGATCAAGAAAGCCAAGAACTCCCGAATAATTAATCTGATTTACAAGGAAGGTGGAGACAAAGTAAGCAGATAAACCAAGCGCATAGTACAAGTCAGGCTTGGAATTTTCAGCGATATCGGCCCAAACTACAAGTACGAATAAAACTGTTAGACAACCCCATGCAATGCCATATAATCCTGAGTAAAATAATATCATAGTTGAAGAGTAGGGACTTAGAGCTAATAATCCCATTCCAATACCTATTAACGAAAATGATGTCACCATAGGGACGCGCCTGCCGATGATGTCTACGAGAAGCCCTGCAAAAATCATCGCAGATAAGCCTACGCTTATGGTTAAGAGATTTGTAATAATTACCATTTGGTAGCCGAAAACTGATGTGGCAACTGCAATAGCCATCTGGTTAATAACGCAAAAAACAAACCAAGGAAGCAATAGCGAGAAAAAGATAAATCTGAGCTGAATAGATTTCTTCTTAACAATTTTTTCCTCTATCAAAATATGTGATAAATATTTTTGTTTTATAAGCGGAATAATTGAGACAAATCTCGTTAGGGAGAAACCTAATATGAGCCATATGTAAGCACTGTCAAAAAGAGATGGCATCGATGAAGCAAATATCAATCCAATTAGGAATGAGACAAACGTACAAAATCCTGCGATACGTCCACGCTCCTCAATTGTAGTCATGTCCCCAAACATCGTAAGTATAGCAGGTATTCCAAACCCTGCTACGAACCCCCAAAGAAGAGCAAGTGAATATATTTCAAAAAGTCCGTATGTAAAGGCGAAAAGAGCTATAGGAATGATTAACGATGAAAGAACAACCCAATATTGCAACATAGAGAGAATTTCGTTCATCTTATAGGAAAAAGCAGCACCAACTATCATAGATACAGCTATTGTTACATGGAAAATTGAAAGAGCATTTAGTACAACTATGGATGGATATATTCCTATTTCGTATAAGCATATAAAGGAGGTTCGCAACAAAAAATATAGGGGATACACGTTTAAGATGAATATCAGTAGATAATTCAACAGACTAGAACGTGATACTTTTATTCCACACCATACTATATCTACAAGTGATTTCAACAATTCAGTAAACCATAAATTGGTTACCGCCAATATATCATTTGCGTACGTAAAAACACTCATTACATAAACTTCTATCTAATTTTATGAAATATTTTTTAAAAAAGATTATTTATGATGAAAAGTGTTCATTTGTTGAACAAAAAAACACTAGAGAGGAGAGTGCTGATGAGGCCCCTAAGGTTCTGGTTCTAGATAATGAGTATGGACGTTCTGTTTACATAGCTGCTAGTGATAATGCTTGAAAAACTGTCGAAAGCTTTCTTGAAGAAATCTCTGCTTCGAATAGTGTTTGAAGCTTTTTTAGTTTCTTAGTTAGGATTCTTCTAGCAAAAAACTCCCCTCCTTTGTCTTTTGTGTAATGAATCACTTCTTCAAGCCTAAAATCTTTAGGAATCGAATCTGTAATGTAAATGATTGGTAGCGGAGGTATTTCATTTTTTAATCTATGTTCTAATTCCTGTCGATTTGCAAAATCCTCTAAATCATCAA
>CBEVQP010000160.1:0-2291 GCA_965552035.1 uncultured Thermoplasmata archaeon
AGCATCTAGAGGATATCCGATAAGCTCTTCAAATTCTCCAACGTAATATTCCACTGACCACTCTCTAAAAGCTTGTTCTGCGATTTTTCGAGCGCAGTCTCTATATCCCTTTATACCCTCGTCAATTAAGATTGCATAGACGCTAATATCTCTTCTTTCTCCGAGAACATCTAGCATAAGACGTAGCAGGGTCATGGAATCCTTACCGCCAGAAACTGCTACTGCAACTCTTTTGTATTTATTTAGATCAAGCTGTTTTCTCAGTTCTCTTTTAAACCTTCTCTCAACAAACTCTATAAAGTGTCTTTCGCATAGATGCTGACCATTATATCGAATGTATGTGATAGCTTCTCTTGAACACTTTGAGCATTTGCTCATGAAAGCCCCTCCCTATATTCCATTTGGATCATAAGTATAATAAAACGTAATAAGCTCGTTATAGACAGAGCTCTTTGGTCTTGCAGTGAGAGTGACGTGCTGTGCTCGATATTGTCATTTTAATAGTACTTTTGCTACGATCTTATTGAATAATCCTAGGTATTACAAACGGAATAATGAACATTACGTACGTAAGTACCGTTAAAACTCCTACGATCATGACGACCACTTTTTTAGAACGCTCATCTCTTTTTATAAAGTGCTCTATAATCCCTGATAGTATTCCTGCGCCATCAAATGGATATGCAGGAAGGGCGTTTGCAGTACCTAGAACGATGTTCATCCAAAAAATCCAGTATAACATATTGTATAGAGCCCAAAAAACACTTGGATTAGGTACGCTTAGCGTCATTGTTAAAGGATCACTCAGCGGCATAATATGCAAAAATGGTAGCGATACGTACGTGAGAAGTCCCGTATAAGGCTTTTTAAGAAATTCGGCAAGAAGTGTGCTATTAAAGGGTATGAAAATAATGCCCATAAAGGGTTTTCCGTAATCTTCTGAGGCGTGAGTAAAATTATACTTATTTTGAAGGACAATGGTGAAGGTATATGGCACTTCTTTTCTAAGCACTGTTATATTTATCGTATCTCCAGGTTTTTTGTCTTTTAATGCCTTTTCAAGATCATCAACACCCCTAATTTTGTAGTCTTCAATTTTTATTAACAGATCACCATATTTTACATAGTTATAGGCGTCTGTACCTTCCACACCACCAATAAGTACAAGACCTTCTTTTGCTTCAATAAATGAACCCATTCCAACAAGAGCTCCTAAAATAATAATAGAGAATAGGATATTTATTGCGGGGCCAGCAGAAAATATCTTGGCTTTACTTTTCGGCGGAGCGTTTTCCATGTCCTTTTCGTTTACATTCACATATGCTCCTAGAGGGATTGTAAGAAATAACACTCCAGAGTCATCGATCTTTAACCCTTCCTGTCGCGCTACAATTCCATGAAAGAGTTCATGAATTACAATAGCTATGATAAGACCGACAATCCCATAAGTGATTGGAATTGCAGGATTGATTCCTGGTAATGCTATGGCCACACGAGGAGATATTGATGGAGCCTCGACTTTTTCTATAAATATCATGGTAAGATAACTGATAGTGCTTTTCGTTAGAATATAAAAGGTTAGAAGCATAGTTGCTACAGAGATTACGATGAAAACAGTACCTATAGGTTTTTTAAATCTTTTAGAAAGTCTATCCACGAATCTTGTAAGTTTTGAGCTGCCAACGAGAATAAATGGAACATAAAAGTGTATTTGGAGACCTCTGATATTAATATCCCTTCCGTATCTCTTAGATAGGTAAGCCGTAAGGACTGCCCATAAGATAATTATGGTGACCAATGCAAGGATTACTGACACCATTTCGACCTCCCTTGACAATGTAAGCGATACTCATAGACCACGAAATTTTAAAACTTTTATATTATTATCACTTTTAGAACGTTGAATGTTTGCGGGGGTAGCCAAGCCTGGTCAACGGCGCGGGGCTTAGGACCCCGTCCCGTAGGGGTGCCTGGGTTCAAATCCCAGCCCCCGCACCATAGATACTTGTTCTCTTTCCCCTCTAGAAAAGGGAAGGATACGCTGGATACATTCCAAATCGTACCTTTTGATGAAAGGGATCGTCGGGGATAATAATGGGTCAGACAATCATTATGAAGGACGGCTCGAAGTACAAGGATAAAATATGTTAGGCCGCGCTATACAAGTTCTTAAATCCTCGTTGAGGATACCTCATAAACGATCTGGCATTATGAAAGAAATGTTTGAAAAACAAATAACCAGCTTGCAAGCTTCGTTTATTTCAACGATCGAGAAATCCATTGGATTTACC
>CBEVQP010000161.1:0-2254 GCA_965552035.1 uncultured Thermoplasmata archaeon
ATTCACAAATTCTTAGGCGATGTACGTCCAGGAGAGCCTATGGAGTACTTTAGAGAGCTATCAAATTATGAGCTCGTTCTTTCAAGAATTATCGAGTCATTTGAAAAGTACATTACAAAACCAGGAGGAATAAAAAATCTTTTTAAGCCGATTCCCCCGAAATTTTTCAAAACAAAAAGAATGTCAATAGAAGATATTTTAGCAGAATGTAGGGATTATATCCCCAAAATTTCAAAGATTATTGAAGAGTTAGATGGGAAGATTAAAGAGCTTTCGGAAAAAATAGGTGAAATAGAGACTACTATGTTCCATATCAAGGAGATTCCTTTTGAGGATTTAGATTTGAAATATATACGCTCGAGGGAGTTTTATGTTGCTAGCATAGTCCGTATAACAGACATCAATAAATTTAGAGCACTTTCCCAACAATATAACATTGTTTATGTAACAAAAGAGGTTGTAGAAAAGAAAGAAACGAAATACTATGCTGTTGTCATCGCCAGTAAAGAGTCCTGGGAAAAACTCATGCATGAGGCGCCACCCGGAGTTTTTGTTATTATAAAAATACCTGAAGACGCAGAGGGTACTAAGGAAGAATATCTTAGAGCTCTTTCACAGAAAATTGTGGAGATAAAGCAGGAGATTAATAGAACAAAAGCTGAAATACTAAGTGTATACGCAGAGCATGAAGAAAAACTAAAAGTCCTTTATGATGCGGTAAGAATAGAAAAGGATAAAAGGTTAGCAACAGCAATGTGTGGAGAGAGCTTGTATACTAACATACTTGCCTTTTGGGTCCCTGAGTCAAAGCTTGATTCGTTTAAGAGAGTTGTAGAAAAATCTACTGATGGGAAATCAATAATTAGCTTTGAGGAGGCCAAAATTGGGGAAGATGCTCCTGTGTTACTTAAGAATCCAAACTGGGCTAAGCCCTTTGAGTTCCTAACCCGTCTTTTCTCGCTTCCGAAATATGGTAAAGTAGATCCAACAATAATCATCGGACCTATTTTCGCAATTTATTATGGTGTAATGCTCGGAGACTTTCTTTATGGTTTTCTCGTATTCCTTGTTGGTGTTCTCTTAGTTAGGGGGCTCGGAAAATATCAGAGAGGAATTCGTGACTTTGGAATAGTGATGGCTTCTGCTGGGTTCTTTTCTATGGTCGCTGGTGTTATTCAAGGAAGCTATTTCGGAGATGCTTTCTATAAGTTCTTTGGATTTAAGGTTCCTACAATTTATGATCCATTCTCAGATCCCATGAAGCTCTTAGTCTTGGCCTTGTACATAGGTCTCTTTCAGTTAAACTTAGGTATGGTCCTTTCGTCATATCAGCTGATAAGAGAGGGAAAAATTAAAGAATTCATATGTGATAGGATCTCTTGGTTCATTCTTCAGCCAGCTGGCGCAATTTTAATTCTCAAATACCTGTTTGGAAGAGAGTTCTCTCCAATAACAATGAAAATAGCTCTTATAGGGGCTCTTGTAGGGCTTGGCCTTATATTTTACGAACATAAAGGTCTAGGATTCTTCGAAATAACGGGATTCATTGGAGAGTGGCTTTCTTACACACGTATTTTGGCTCTTGACCTCGCTACTGCTGGAACTGCAATGACAATAAACATTATTGTAGCCCTAATTGCGTCGCCTTCACCATTGTTAATCCCTATTGCATTCCTCCTTTGGTTTGGAGGACATTTAATAAACGCAGTACTTCAGAACCTTGGATCCTTCGTACACTCTCTTAGACTTCAATATGTAGAGTTCTTTGGGAAGTTTTATGAGTCAGGAGGATATGAGTTCACACCCTTTGCTGAAAAGAGGAAATACACAGTTCTAGAGGGGGTCGATGAACAATGACCAATCTAGGTACTGCCCTTGCCATTATAGGTGCTGGACTTGCTGTAGGACTTACTGCAATAGGTTCTGGTGTAGGAGTAGGTATAGTAGGCTCTACAGGCATAGGAGTTTCCGCTAATAAACCTGAAAAATTCGGTCGTGCCATCTTGTTTGCGGCAATTCCGCAAACACAAGCAATATACGGACTTCTAGTAGCTATTATCATCCTTCTCAAAGTAGGAGTCCTATTTAGAAGTCCTGTCGACATCCCACTTGGTACTGGCATTGCTGCTCTTGCTGCAGGACTTTCCGTCGGTTTTGCCGGATTATCTGCCATAGGCCAGGGTATTACTGCCTCTTCAGGTATTAGTGCAGTAGCAGAAGACGATAGGGTCTTTGGAAGGGCCATAGTCTTCTC
>CBEVQP010000162.1:0-2252 GCA_965552035.1 uncultured Thermoplasmata archaeon
TAGATCTCACAGGAGTTTTCAACGTAACGAAGGCTTTTATAGATCATATGCTTGAGAGAAGAAGTGGTGTAATAGTAAACATTTCAAGCATTGTGGGGCTTGATGGGAACATTGGTCAAGCAAATTATGCAGCTGCTAAGGCAGGAGTCATAGGGTTTACTTACACTCTTGGGAAGGAATTAGCAAAATATGGTATAAGGGTTGTAGCGGTAGCTCCAGGATTTACGCGCACAAGAATGGTTGAAGGAATACCAGAAAAGATTAAACAGAGATTTATGGAGGCAATACCAATGAAAAGATTTGCAGAACCAAAGGAAATAGCAAGTGTAGTCAGGTTTCTTGCAAGTGATGAAGCTTCGTATATTACCGCCACAGTTATTCGAGTAGATGGTGGTTATCGTCTATAACATTATCTTTTTATTTTAACTGATGAGTAATAAATATTGTTTTTGTTTATTGGAGGTGATAAGTTGCCTTACGCCAAAATCCTTTCAACTGGGATTTATGTGCCTAAAAAAATAATGACAAATGAGGAATTTGAAAGGATAACGCATCAAAAAATAGACCCTTACTTTTCTGAGGTCATAGGAATAAATCATAGAAGAATTTCGACAGAGGAAGAGACACCTTCTTTTATGGCTGCAGAAGCGGCAAAAATGGCTCTAGACAGAGCAGGATTAGGCCCCGAAGATCTGGACTTAATAATTCTTGGTACAGATACTCCAGAAGCTGTAACGCCACCTACTTCAGCAAAGGTACAATATTTAATAGGAGCTCATAAGAAGGAAGTTCCAGTCTTCGATGTAAATGCTTCTTGTGCAAATGGAGCACTTCTTTTAGACATTGCTTCTAAGTACATTGCTAGCGGGGAATATGAGAACGTTTTAGTTATTGGCGTTTACGCCATGACTAAGTTCTTGTCCTGGAAATATTCGTGGGAAGCTTTATTTTCTGACGGGGCTGGAGCAGTATTGCTCACGGCAAGTGACAAGCCTGGATACATTGGAGGTATAGGTAGATCTGATGGTAGCTGGTGGTACAATTGGGGGATATACATAGGAGCTGGAACATTAGACGTAAATGGAATTAACGAGGGATTGCACAAACTAGACTTGAGGGCAGCATATCCAGCAACCGTAAACGAGGAAGGATGGCCTATGCTTATAAACAGACTTATGGAGAAGTATAAATTCACAAAGGAAGATATTGGAATGATATTCTTTACACAGGTCCGAAAAAAGAGTATATTAAAAGTTATGGAAACGCTAGAGTTGCCCTTAGAGAAGACACATATGATAATGCACAAGTTTGGCTATACGGGCTCTGCATGTGTTTACCAGGCACTCCATGACGCGATAGAAGAAGGCAAAATGAAAAGGCTTAGCGGAAAAATAGTTATCTTCGTAACTTCCGGCGTAGGTTACCAGCAATATGCCACCGTATTTAGGTGGATAGAATGATACAAGAGGTAAATTATCTGGAGTTGGACAATATTAAAATAAGATATGCAGTGATCAATGGAGATAAGGATCCAATAGTCTTTCTTAACGGCATTTTTATGAGGATTGAGAGTTGGACCCCTCTTTTACAATACTTTAAGGGCTTTAAAGTAATTTTACATGATATGAGGTGTCAAGGCGAAAGTTCATCGCCACAAAGTACATCCTTCGATGAACACGTAGAGGACCTAAGAACGCTGTTGGAGACGTTATCAATAGATCGCGCACATATTATAGGCACGTCATATGGGGGCGAGGTAGGCATGTTCTTTGCCTTAAAATATCCTGAGATGGTCAATAGTTTATCAGTCATTACAGCGACTCCTGAGATTTCTGAGGATATGTACTATCTTGCTCTTAGGTGGAAGGCAGGTGCAGAAACAGAAGATGCACTCAAATTCGTTCTATCTTGGATAAATGACGTTTATTCGCCGAAGTTTATCAGGGAACATCCAGGATTATTAGATATTCTTGTGAATAATCTTAGAGGCTTTAATTTTCAGGGAGCAGTAACCCTTTTAGAGTCCTTTTTAACCCTTCGCGAGAAACCGTTAACGCCAAGGCTAGAGGAAATAGAATCTCCAACTTTAGTCATTTCTGCGTCAGAAGATCGAGTTAAACCACCGGAATTTTCAAAGAAAATTTATAATAAAATAGAGAACTCTATATACTTTGAAATTCCCAACGCGGGCCACGCTGTAGTAGTTGAGAAGCCTATGGAAATATCTGTTTTAATAAAAGGGTTTTTGGAGG
>CBEVQP010000163.1:0-2217 GCA_965552035.1 uncultured Thermoplasmata archaeon
CACCGTAATATAGTGATGGATTACAAAGTTTATCCGTGGCCGTCAACATTTCCTATTCAATTCTATGAGTTAGTATCTCAAATTTCGTGGGTTTCGATAATGATTTCTCAACTTTTTGCATCATTAGGCGCCTCTTTTGCCTATGTATACGAATCCAATGAAGTAGTTTTGCTTTTTTCAATTAGAAGCAAAAGGTATCGCATTCTGGCAAGGATAATTTTATTCGATGTTTTCATTATAGCTCTAATCTCAGCATTAGTAGGTTTTCTCTCATTTTTATTGGCGTACCCAGAAATGACGTTTGAAAGACCTTTAACTGCTGCCCTCTTCACGCTTATCTATCTAATGGTTATTCTTCTAGCTTTTATACCGACCTATTCAATAGGGCTAACGTTGGCCATTTTAACACGTTCTTTAGGAATATCACTTGTAGTAAGCATCTTCCTATCTTATGTCCTTTTTAGCAAAATTCATGCAACTTTCAATGCTTTCGGAGAATTATTGAAAATACCAAGGGTATACATCCTAAAACCCATACTTATAAACCTCTATCCGCACATATTATTATTAGAGAACATAAATATTGGAGGAGCTATAGCCCTTCTCTGCGTCTCAGCGTTTTTACTAGTTTTCGACTTAGCATGGATTGAGAGGAGGGATATTCTATGAAGAAGATTGTATACTGGTTACTTATTGGGATAATTATCGGACTAATCTTGATTTCCATAGAACAATACGTTAACGAAACGTCATTTAATTATTCAAGCGGATTTCTTACTCAGGGAAAAGAAAACGATAAGCGCGGTATTTTGTTTCCTTTTGTTGGTAAAATTATAATAACTCAAGGAGTGGGCTCAGGGAAGTTCTACAAGTACTACTATCCTTTTAAGGAAAGCGCAACTATAGGTTCACCTTGGGAGAACGAGATGATCCTAGGACCTGGATTTTACACGTTTGTTTTCATGAAAGAGGGAAGCATTATATTTAAGGTGGCAGAAATAGGTTTCTCGAATTGGAATATCATAGTAGGTCTAATCCTTGGATTCCTAGTAATAGTAGCCCATGGTATTATTAGGAGGGAAATCTTATGATTGTGAAAGCTCATGAACTAACAAAGAAATATCGACTCATATATGCACTAAGAAATGTTTCTTTGGAGATTGGCAAAGGCCTCACATTAATAATAGGCCCAAACGGCTCGGGAAAAAGTACACTATTAAAAATAATCTCTGGGTTCATTAAACCCACAGGAGGATCTATAAAAGTATTTAACAAGGATCCGTGGAGAGAGCGTGAGAAGATAATTACAAAGATAGGAGTGTCCTTTGATCCACCAAGGATTCCTTGGTGGTACACAGGTAAAGAATATCTAGAGATTCTTGCTAAAACAAGAGGGGGCTCTCTATGGAAGGTGCTTGGTATAGAGAAGTTCTGGGATAGAATGATATACACCTACTCTGCAGGTATGCTTAGAAGGTTATCTATAGCCTCAGCACTAGCTGGCGAGCCCGATCTGGTATTATTGGACGAACCCTTTTCAGGAATTGATTTAAAAAGTTATGATGAAATAACAAATTTACTCAAAGAGCTAAAAGAAGTAGGCTTTAACATGATTATATCCTCACATATTTTTAGACCTTTGAAGACATTATATGATAATATATATGCCTTAGACTCTGGAGAGCTTGTTGATGTGGAAGAGTATTTGCGTAAAATGCCAACTTTATGATGAAATATAACTTTTTTAATTGGGAGAGAGGAATATAATAAAGCTTAAGAACATTCGTATATTACTACTTAGTGACGTTCGAAGGTACAATTGATGGGCCCGTGGTCTAGCCTGGTTATGACGTCGCCCTTACAAGGCGAAGGTCCCCGGTTCGAATCCGGGCGGGCCCACCATCATGATTAAAAACGCTCTTGTTTTTCTCGGTTGTTCCCACCTTATATTTTAGTTCTTTTTAAGAGTAACGAGTTCGTGACTACGCTAACGCTGCTCGTTGCCATTGCAGCAGCTGCCCACTCTGGTCTGAAGATGACTCCAAAGAATGGATAAAGCGCGCCCGCTGCTATAGGTATTAAGCTAGTATTATAGATCATGGCCCAGAAAAAGTTCTGTTTAATCTTTGAAAGTGTTTTTTGGCTAAGTTTTATTGCTTTGACAACATCTCTCAAATCATTTTTCATAAGAACTATGTCTCCGCTTTCCATTGCAAT
>CBEVQP010000164.1:0-2188 GCA_965552035.1 uncultured Thermoplasmata archaeon
TACATATTGTTAAGAAATAGGTTCAATAGTTTTTTCAAAATATCATATATTGGGTGATATGAAATATGAAGCTTAATATAAAAATAACTGGAATGAGCTGTGCTTCTTGTGTAAGGACAATAGAAGCAGCTCTTAAGGATTTGGATGGAGTAAAGGAAGTAAAGGTAAATTTGGCCACGGAAAGTGCTTATGTTAAGTTTGATGAATCAAAAGTAAGCATATCAAATATTATTAGGGCAATAGAGAGCGTTGGGTATGGGGTTGTAAGAGAAAGACGAAATATAGTTATTAAAATTGGCGGTATGAGCTGTGCCTCGTGTGTTAGGACGATTGAAAAATCATTAAAAGAGCTTCCTGGAATTTTGGAAGTAAAAGTCAATCTAGCAACTGAAAAAGCCATGATAAGCTATGATCCAACACTTGTTGATATAGATGACATTAAGAAGGCAATAGAGCGTGTTGGCTATCAATTCTTAGGTATAGAAGGCGAAGAAAGTATAGATATAGAAAAAGAGGTCAGAGAAAAACATTTAAAGGAAATGAAGAAAAGACTCATTGTTGCTTGGGTATTCGGTGCGATAATAACGTTTATTACTTATGCTCATTTTATAGGGGTGGTTTTTGAAATCCCATATAAGCTTTGGACTCTCTGGGCATTAGCAACTCCAGCTATGATATACTCTGGTAAACAAGTTTTCTCTAATGCTTTTCGTGCGCTAAAACATAAGAATCTCAATATGGACGTTTTATATTCTATGGGCGTAGGCTCGGCATATTTAGCGAGCGTTTTTGCTACCGTAGGATTGCTTCCACAGGAATATAACTTTTATGAGGCAAGCGTTCTTTTATTGGCTTTCTTACTTTTAGGAAGATATTTAGAGCATGTAGCCAAGGGAAGGACACGTGAAGCTATAAAGAAGCTTATGGGACTTCAGGCCAAAAAGGCAACAGTACTTCGGGATGGGAAAGAGATGGAGATCCCAATTAGTCAAGTAAAGGTGGGCGATGTAGTCATAGTGAAGCCCGGAGAAAAGATACCAGTGGATGGTGTGGTTATAGATGGAGAAAGCTACGTTGACGAGTCAATGATCACGGGTGAGCCAATTCCAAACTTAAAGAGAAAGGGAGATGAAGTAATTGGTGGGACAATTAACAAGAACTCAGTATTAAAAATTAAAGCAAAGAGAGTTGGTAGCGATACATTATTAGCGCAGATAATTAAGCTAGTTGAAGAAGCACAAAATACGAAGCCACCCATACAAAGGATTGCGGATAAGGTAGTCACATATTTTATACCCATAGTTCTCGTTGTTGCTCTTACGTCTTTCATCTACTGGTATTTTATTGCAAAGGAACCACTTCTTTTTGCGTTTATAACTTTGATCAGCGTGTTTGTAATAGCGTGTCCGTGTGCGTTTGGTTTGGCTACGCCTACTGCGCTTACCGTAGGAATGGGTAAAGGAGCCGAAATGGGGATATTAATCAAAAATGGAGAAATTCTTGAGATCATAAGGAAAGCTACGGTAGTTCTCTTCGACAAGACAGGAACTCTAACAAAAGGCAAGCCAGAGGTTGTAGATATAATAACGTTTGACATAAATGAAAAAGAAGTTTTAAGTTTGGCTGCTTCAGCGGAGAAACGTTCAGAACATCCGTTAGGCGAAGCGATAGTAAGGAAAGCGCAAGAACTTGGTCTAGAAATCGTAGAACCGGAAAGCTTTGAGGTTATACCTGGAAAAGGGATAAGAGCAAAAGTAAATGGGAGAGAAATTTTGGCAGGAACAAGAAAACTTCTGAAAGAAAACGGGATTGAAATAAGTGAAAAGGTGGAGAATGTTGTTAAAAACCTTGAAGATGACGCCAAAACTGCAATAATAGTGGCTGTCGATGGAAAAGCAGTAGGAGTGATAGGGATTGCAGACACCCTAAAGGAATATGTAAAAGAAACCATTGAGGAACTTCATAGGATGGGTAAAAACGTCGGAATGATTACAGGAGACAACAAGAGGACAGCATACGCGATAGCAAGACAACTTGGTATAGACTATGTAATAGCGGAAGTTTTACCTCAAGATAAGACAAAAGAAGTAAAGAAACTCCAAGATAAAGGCGAAGTAGTGATTTTAGTGGGAGAGGGAATAAACGAAGAACAAGCATTGGCTCAAGCAGATTAAGGGATTGCAATATT
>CBEVQP010000165.1:0-2187 GCA_965552035.1 uncultured Thermoplasmata archaeon
TAATATGTCTAGTAACCGTTTTTCGTGGGCTTTAAGGCTCTTGAAAAGCCAGAGAGGATACTGCCTTAATTTTTTACCAAATAAGAGTCCCTCTTTTTCACAAAAATCTTTGAAGTCTTCAGCAGAGGCTTTTCCTTTGGTTAGAGCGACCTTATAAAGATCCCAAAGAGTCGGACGTCTAGTCCACGATACCTTTAGGAAATGCATCCCACAACAGTCTACATCGTTGGGCACATGAAAACTAAAGAGACCCTCCTTACAAGTGGCGAGGTGAACTCTATACTTCTTAGCATACTTGTTAAGCGCTTCCATAACTTTTATTTTGTATTCAAGCGGAGGGTGTACAAGGGGACTTTCCTCAACTGGGGTTCTTGGGAGGTATGAGTCCCAGGGTACTTCGTATATAGAAGAATACTTCGATAACATCTTTTTGTAGAAGTCAAACACAGCTTTTTCTATTCTAAGAAACTCTACGGTCACCATTCTTGCTCCAGCATTGGAAATTTCTTCAAAAAATGCGTCAATATCTCTATCGCTTATTCCTGGAATGAATGGTTGAAGTCTTACTAGTGTTGGGATATCTCTATCGCTAGCTTTTCTAACAAAGTTTAGCCTATCTTCAACGGAGGGTGCATGTGGCTCTAGCACTCTTATTTCGTCGGTTTTTGGCAGTGCGTTTATGCTAACTTGTAAAACGAGAAGACCTTCATTGGCTAATGATTTTAGCATCTCAAAATGTTTATGCGAAGGTACAAGTTTCGTGTTCACTATTATAGGTATCCTATTTTTGTATGCAACTTTTAGAACTTTCAGCGTAATCTTAGCTGGAGGTTGAAATGGGTCGCTAAGGGCTGAGATTCTAATCGGAATTACAGGTAAGCCTTTCTGAATAATTTTTGCATATTCTTTAAGAAGTCTCAGTACTTCGAAAATTGCCTTAGGTTGCCCATGCGGGCCACGATACCATCTTGCATAACAGTAAACGCAACCAACATTACACGTACTAAAGACTTCTCCTCTAAGTACACTATGGCATAGTGCGCTTACTCTGCTGCTTGTTCCAATTGTAAAGTATTCCAGCCTAACCATCGCTTCAGATATTTTATCTTGCCATTTTATCTATTGTGTCAGTTTTGAATCACAACACTTTTAAATAGAGAATCAAACACTTTATATATGTCCGAAACATACGTTTCATTTAAGAAACGATTGTTTACATAACGGCGACCAACTTTGTGATCTACACACTCATAAAAATTAAATTATAGTCCTTATTTCGTCGAGATTTAATTCATAGCAGTTTTAACACACATTTAATCAAAAATCCTTACTCATCGTTTCTGAATATCACTTACTATGGCGACTTTGCCTAAGACATCACCTTGATTGTAGTCAAAACAGTGGCGCCCCCATTTGCGGCAAAATATAAAGATGGAGAGAAAGGATAATTTATAATAAAGTTAAGTAAATCTGTCTAGAGGTTTAGGCATGAGAACGTATATAGGCAAAGGTGCTGGTGCCCACATAGAAATGAAACTGCTGGGGGCAAGAAGATACGTCTTGGTGTGTTCCCCATATATTAGTCCGGATTATGCGTCAAAAATTGTGTCTTTAGCGAGTAATAACGTAGCAATAAGACTCATCACTAGCAATTCTCAAGATCCCTACCAGCAACAGAGTCTGAAAATATTAAAGGAGGCAATAACCCCGCCTAGGGGCCTATTTGCTTTCAGAAAAAGAAAGAACTGGAAGAGAATTCCATTGGAGCTCATGATAATCAATGAGAAGCTTGTACACGCAAAAATATATGTAATTGATGGCGAATACGCCGTTGTAGGGTCAGCAAACATGACAAAGAATGGATTTTGGGACAACATCGAGTATATCATGATTTTTGAGGGAGATGAGGCACAAAAAATAGAAGATGATTTCCAAACTTTGTGGCGCGTCTATATTCAACACTATAGGGACTATATTCAGCTATTTGAGTATGAGGAGCCCATAACTCCGGAGAGAAGTGTTTTTGGAAAGATAGTAGGGAAGATTTTCGCTCGAGACTAAGCTTCTATGTAGCCCTCAAACACCTTTTTGGTACCTTTAACGTCTTCTGAGGTAATTCTTATGTCGATTATATTTTCGATTTTTATTATAAGCACGGCCTCGTCCTCTTTTATTACGAGTCTTATA
>CBEVQP010000166.1:0-2164 GCA_965552035.1 uncultured Thermoplasmata archaeon
ATACTGTCCTAAAACTTACTTTAAACAAACTTTTGGGTGATAAAAATGGAGGACTTAAAGGCTTTTCTAAAAGATGCATTAAAAAAGATGTCTGAAAGCTTCGGAATTCCGGGATATGAAGATGGAATAAGAGCAACAATTATAGAACTAATGAAGCCTCTTGTGGATGAAATAAAGGTAGACAAACTAGGCAACATAATAGGAGTTCTCCACGGAAAGTCTGAGAAGCCAAAAATTATGATAGCAGCACATATGGATCAAATTGGATTCCTCGTAAAACATATCGATGAAAAAGGATTTTTAAGGCTTACTCCTGTAGGCGGTTGGGATGCTAGGACTCTCCTAAATGTGAGAGTTAAGATTCTTACTAAGGATGGCAAATTTGTCCACGGAATAATAGGTTCAAAGCCACCACACATTCTCAAAGAAGAGGAAAAGAGTAAACCTATAACAATAGACGACTTATTCGTCGATGTTGGTGCTACCAAAAAGGAGGATGTGGAAAAATTAGGAATTCGTGTAGGATCGCCCGTAATTCTAGATTTTAATTTTATAGAGTTGCCTAATGATCGTGTTTCCGGCTTGGCTTTCGACGATCGCAGTGGCGTAGCCGTGATGTTGGGAGCCCTAAAGCTTCTAAGTGAAGAAAAAGACAAAATCGAAGGAACAGTATATGCTGTAGCAACAGTTCAAGAAGAAGTAGGTCTTAGAGGCGCCAGAACATCCGCTTTCTCTGTGAATCCTGACGTAGGTATTGCCATTGACGTGACAATAGCTGCCGACGTTCCAGGAGTGGGAGATCAAGACAAGATTACTGAACTAGGAAAGGGTCCTGCAATAACTATTATGGATGCCACAGTAATTGCAAATAGAAAATTAAACGAACTATTTGAGAAAGTTGCAGAAGAGAAGAAGATTCCTCTACAATATAATGTGCTTGCAAGAGGAGGTACTGACGCCGGTGCAATTCACCTCACTCGCGAGGGAGTTCCATCAACAACCTTATCGATACCATCTCGATACATTCACTCCGGTGTTGAGATCATAGACTTGAAAGACGTAGAAAACGCGTCTAAATTACTAGCTGAGGTCATAAAGAGAATAAAAACTCCAGACCAATTTAACCCTTAACCTTTTTTATCCATTTTATTATTTCTTTAGCAAGTTCCTCAACATTCCCTTCTTCTACCAAAGAGCCATATTTTACAACCTCTGGATGTGAACCGATATTATAGGCCACTACAGGTTTGCCCATAACCTGGGCCTCTGCGGCAGGAAGGTTAAAACCCTCCCAATGGGACGCTGTCACATATACATCGGAAGACGCAAAAATATAAGGTATCTCTTCATCACTGGCTACTCCATAGAAAATTACTCCTTCTATCGCAATATTTCTAAGTACTTTAGAATACCACTCAAAATATTCCTTGCCCACAATAATAAGCCATGCATTAGGAAACTCATTTTTAACTATCTTAAAGGCGTCTATAAGTTCATGAACGCCTTTGTAGGGCACTATTCTTCCTACATATAATAGCACAGGATCTTTCTTACCTATTCCAAGTTTGTTTCTGATTAGATTGCCGTCATATTTTCTTTTAAACCTTTCTTCTATCTCATTATACTCCACATAACTTTTCTTTCCAGTCAACTTTTCAAATTCTTCGGCCAAATACTTACTCACCGAAAAAACATAGTCGGCATTACTTGTCGTAAGCTTGGTAAAAGCCAGAAGAGCTAATTGATATAGCTTTTCATGTACAGTAGGAAAGTATCTTGGTGGTGTGTTCCCATGATTATGATAAATATACAAAATCCCTCTTTTCTTTTTTAGAATCTGCGCAAATGCTGTCATAGGGTAATGATGTGCTATAACAACATTGCACTCCTTCGTTGCGTCCAAAAATCTACTAATCGCTTTGGGAATCATGGGAGCAAGAATTTTTATTAATGGTTTTAGACCCCACACTCTTTGTGGATATAATTTTATTTCTGTTATTGGTATATCTTCTTCGTGAAATAAATTTTCAAACGTTACAATTTTGACTTCTATACCTGCATCCTTAATTCTTTTTGCTTGAGAGAGAGCTACTCTGTCTATGCCACTAAAAGGGTACATTGTGGGATTTGCAATTGCAACTGGCCCTCCATGATTTTTAATGAC
>CBEVQP010000167.1:0-2103 GCA_965552035.1 uncultured Thermoplasmata archaeon
TACTATTTTACGTTCAGGAAAGTTAATAATGAAAGTGGGAATGCAGCATCTCATTTGCTTTATTTAGTTGAAATTCTTAAGGAGGTATTCCATGATATCAAGCAGTGGGAACTGATTGTCGATGTCTACAAGAAAACGTTATGGAAAGCAGAAATTCCTGCAGATGTGGCAAGTAAAATAGAGGAAATCTTGAAAAATGCAAGATTATGTGCCCGTAAAATCATAAATGTGATTGAAAAGCATAAGTTTAGATATTTCTTATTTACGAGCCTCAAAAGGGGTGGTAAATGATATATGTGTTCATGACCATACTAATAGGTTAGGAACTGAATTCAGGATCATTCAATAAAAATAGGATCAACGGGGGGAAGGGATGCACTCTAATTTAAAGAATGGGGAGGCTCGCATATATAAAGTTTATCACCACATGGGGAAGGGAATGTTTGTTTGGAATTCAGATTATGTCTTCAATACTGTCCGTGCTTATTTCTATAAGGCGGTAAGGGGAGACTTCGGGTATTGGATAAAGGCTGGAGACAGAATTATAACGAATTCTGGCAATATAGAGGGCTTTGTCAAGAAATCATCGAAAGGCGAGACCTTCATTTTTAAACTTCACCAGGTACCATCATGTCGTATAACAGAGATTATACGACATCGTACATTGGGTCGAGATCTACTCTTTTTTGAGTATAATGGAAACGCATAAGAGGGGTAAAAAGGGAGAACGCAGATCAAAGTCTTAAATGTCAATGCAAAATTTTGAGCTAACAAAAGAGTAAAATCTCTTCAACTTTACTTTAGCTACGCATACAAGGAGGCTTGATTACGTGATAGTAAAAGATCTCCCGGATGGAAAACATCTGCTAGCTTTAGCTGAGGTTAACTTTCCGATAAGATTGCCCTCTATAACATCCATGCCAACGATCTCAAATGTATAGGGGTTTATCTTGGCATGTACTAGTTTTGCTGGCCCTCCGTTCTCGTCACATACATATTTTACGTGCTCTCCTTCGTCATTATATACATATAAAGTCACCCAGACTTCTATAAGCTCGCCTTCGGGTGATCTGTGTATACAAAAGGCCGAAACGTCTAGCTTATTTACAGTCCAGAAATCTCCTAGATGCATAGGAGCATCTTTTACAACACACGTAGGATATCCCTCAATTTCCTTTAATAGAGGCTTATATGATCTCATATTTTGTAGTATTTCCTCGGAATGTACAGAAAGCCAGTTAAGAAGTTCCAGATCATCGTTAAAATCTGGGATTTCATTTTTGTATTTACATCTTTCGCCGCCCCTAGAGTGCCAGCTATTATAACTAACGCAACAATAATAACAAATCCTAATAGCAATTTGCTTCTAGAGAAGGGCATTTCACCCCTCTAACTTAGTCCACTATAGTGATATTGGTCCTTAGAGAATAATAAATTTTGCTGTAGAATAAGTACTACACGGCTGTGCTTCTGCTCATTGCCTCGAATGCCGTTCTTATAGAATCCTTTATATTTGCTCCAGATAGATATTCTTAAGTAAAATGATCATATGTGGCTTAGATGCTGTCAATATTTCATCAAAGCGAATATAATGCAACGATAGTCTTAAAATCAAATAATCAGGGTGATTTCATTGAAATGGAAGGATATTCCCAGTGGGGCGAGAAGATATATTCTCTATCATACCATAATCTCCCCTTTACTCATAGCATGGTATATGCTTCCCGCATATATGTTGATGACAGGATATTCTATACTTGAAGTAGGCATTGTATTCACGCTGATCAACATCATATCCGTACCGCTCACACACCTCATAGGGAAGGCATTTGACCGCATAGCTGTCAGACATGGGCTTATACTTATAGATGCCCTTGACGGCGTGGAAAACGTATTGTATGGTCTATCCCACTTCTTCCTAGGCCCTCTAATGATATCTCTTGGCCTTCTCGTAGGTAAAATCACTAGGATATTTTACCCGCTCTACCAGGTTGCTGAAAAGCTTTTGTATCCTAAGGAGAGGCTTGAAGAGGTCTTTGCGTGGCATATGAGGCTACCGCTTCTAAGCGAGGCCATAGGTTTTATCGTTCTGGGCTATATCTT
>CBEVQP010000168.1:0-2097 GCA_965552035.1 uncultured Thermoplasmata archaeon
TTAACAAATCGAAAACAAAATCTCTGACTTGATTTATCGCTTTATTTGATACGTCGTATAATATCAACGTCTTATCGTCGACGTTTTCTTTTCCTTTCATCTCTACAGCTTTAACAATACTGGGCGCAGGAAACTCTCCTATTTGGGGATCAACAGGACCTAAAACTGCATGAGGATCCATAATTATCTTATCTGCAGCTAAGGCAATGAGTGTGCCACCACTCATTGCGTAGTGTGGAATTATTACTCTTGTTTCTGCAGGATGATTCTTTAGTGCTAAAGCAATTTGTGATGCTGCGAGAACAAGTCCTCCTGGAGTATGTATAATTAAGTCTATAGGCTTATCTTTTGGGGCAGCTCTAATAGCCCTTAGAACTTCCTCGGAATCTTCTATAGATATGAATCTGTATATTGGTATACCCAAAAAGCCTACGCTCTCTTGTCTGTGAATAAGAGTAATGACTGTGCTGTTTCTAGAATCCGCTATTCTCGCCAATATTTTAGCTCTTGCGATTTGTAATGCACGATGTTGAATTTGTGGTGCTAGAAAGATGTAAAGGAATAACAACCAAAATAACAGCGCACCAAAAAATCCTGAAAATGTGTCCATATGCCACACCAATCTAAATTAACATTCTTCCCTAATATTTTGATCTTTTGTTGATATATCAATGTTATTCCTACTCGTGAATTGCTTTCCAAGGCTTTATCCCGCTCAGAAACATATATGTCCTTAACTTTTGGTCTGGAGAAAGTCTGTTGATATATTCAAAGACGCCTTCGCCTAATATTATTTCATAATTTCCACTCTCAATATGCTTCCTAATGTCCTTACCATGGGAAGCTTTCGTAAGAATGCTATTTAGGATTTCGTCTAAACGTCGTTCTTCAACTAACTCCACAACTCTCCATCGATCCTTGGTGAACGCTATTAAGGCAACGTTTTTCCTTAGAAAATTTTTCATTAAGAATCTCTTTTCGTATGCTCCAGGTGCATCTGAGGGTGGTCCAGGCCGCATTTTAAAACGCCTTATAGTCTTTCCTATTACAAAAAGAATAGCTGGTGTTTCATAGTCTATATAATACTTTTTTACTTCCACGCCTTTCTCTTTTAACTTTGCCTTAAGACCCTCTGCACTTCTTTTTAACTCTGTATAGACTACATCCGGATGAAGTGCTGTTAATTCTTCTGAAAACTTAATTACGAAAATTTCGGAGGACCTTCTAAGATTTTCAATAGACTCTTGTATGGATTCTTCAGTTAAATTGATTTTAGACTCGTAAATTGGGATAAAGAAATTGTAAAGTGCGTTACGCTTTATTTCCTCCTCTTTTCCTATAACAATTTCAAAAAAATCCCTAGCTGCTTCAGAAATAATCTCTATTGCTTCTTCAGTAACTGCGGCTGCCGCATTACGCTCTGGAGAAACAGGGTCCACGAAAACCATAGGAGCCATTCCTTCTCTCCAAGTACCTGGCTCTTCTATCCAAAGAAAGATTTTATATGGCCTCCATCTCGAAATTTCATTAAGCGCATTAAAGAAAGAGCCATAGTATACTGCTAAAAGTTCAATTAAATACCCTGAAAAGCCCCCTACTCTAGCTTCGGCTCCATAAACACCTACTCTTTGGAAAAATGTTTTCAAAAGAATCGCAGTATCTCTTAACTGAGGATTTTCTTTATATTTTTTTAGTAGATACCAGTTATGCCTTATGCTCCTATCAACGGGGCTTTTAACCTTTTTTCCTGGAATCATCTCATAACAAGGTACTATCTCTACTTCATAACTCTTGAATTTATGATCCTTCAACGCCACCATTCCTTTGTAATAGGGATGCTGAGCGTACTCGGTAGTATAATTTGCGCTGTATTTTTTGTAAAAGATCTCACATGCTTTTTTGAACTTATCAAAAAACTCACTAAGCTCCCAACTATAAGGATGAACAACAAAAAGATCGATATCGTATTTGTATCTCTCATATCTAGTGAACGTTCCTCTTACAGCCGAACCAGCAGGGGTTACTCTCAAAAACTGATGTCTATGCCCATACGTCTTCATTAAAGCTTCCTCTAAGTCCTCAATAAACCTACAAATA
>CBEVQP010000169.1:0-2065 GCA_965552035.1 uncultured Thermoplasmata archaeon
GAAAAGTGGTAATAACTGCCACAAGAACAGAAAGACCAGTAAAGGATGTGCCTAATAGTGTAACCATTATAACTAAGGAAGAGATAGAAGCAACTTCTGCTCGCTATGTAGATGATTTACTCAGAAATGTGGTAGGTGTAGATGTAAAAAGACCGCGTGGTATTTCTAGCTCTTGCACACATATCCGCCTAAGGGGCTTCCCTCATCCCAGAGGGACTTTGCTTCTGTTAGATGGAACACCTATAAATCGGATTGCTTGCGGAGGAGGAAAACTTAACGAAATTCCTGTAGACCTTGTAGAACGAGTAGAGGTCGTAAGGGGAATAAATTCATCTCTTTATGGCACAAGTGCTATGGGTGGAGTAATTAATATTATTACCAAAAAACCAAAGAAAAAACTAAAAACTACAGTAGAAGGTTCATATGCCACATTTAATACTTGGGATAGCGGAGTGTCATTGACTGGTACAGTAAAGAAAAAACTTGGATATTTACTTTATTACAATCATCTTGAAACAGATGGATATAACCCATGGTCAGATTCATTTATTGCTACAAAGCCAAAATGGGTTCAAAAGAAGTTTAGAAATGCCATTGTGGATCAGGACAGAAATGCAAACAACGCTTTTCTTAAATTACTCTATGAATTTAATTCCCTTTCCTCCCTTAGTTTTGTTTATTCTTACTGGAATGATGATATCTCTAATGGACGAAAATATAATTATAGAGAATTTGAAAGAAATAGGGTAATTCTAAGCTACAATAAAAGAGGAAATTTTAATATTTCCTCTTACCTCTATTACTTAGATGAAGATTTTGATTTTACTTATGACCGAAAGCCAAACAAAAGAATAAAAAAAGCCTTTGATACCATTGAGATGATAAGCAAAATTCCTGTAAAAGATATAGGAGGCATGATAAGTATTAGTATACCAGTGAAAAAGAAACATTTTTTCACTTTTGGGACAGAGCATCGTCTGGGTAAAATGGAAAATAAATGTGACTGGCAGATCTCTACCCGTAAAACCAGGACAGAGGGGAAACAATATCGGGGCGCTTTTTTTATTCAGGATGAAATTAATGTGGGGAAAATTGGACCAGGAAATCTTTTTGTTACTTTAAGTGCAAGATTAGACTGGTATAAAACATATGATGCCTCTTATTTTGATTCAAAAACAGGTAAAAAAGAAAAATATTCTGATAAGTCAGGTACGCAGTTTAATCCAAAATTGGGATTGGTTTATCATTTAACTGATTCTACCATACTGCGGGCTTCTGTTGGACGAGCATCCAATATCCCATATTTATATTCCTTGTATGGTACATGGGAGTGTCCACCAGGGAAATTTAATGAAGGAAACCCTGATCTGGATGTAGAGTATACTATTGGCTATGAAATAGGAATAGAAAAGCATTTTGGGAATCAGATGATGTTAAGGATAACTGGATTTTACAATGATATAAATAAGTGGATGGATAGGGTTTATTACAAAACAGAAAAAGGAGTTAAGTATTACAGATGGGAAAATATAGATGAGGCAGAAACAAGTGGAATAGAATTGGAGCTAGAATACAAGCCTTTCCGATCCCTAATATTCTATGCTAATTATAACTATCTTCATACTGAAATAAATGAATACAAAGATAGGCCTGAATTGGAGGGAAACAGACTTATTGACCAGCCGAGACATAGGTTTAATGCTGGTTTTACTTATAGTAATCCTAATCTTTTTACTTTTAACTTGAGACTACGTTATGTGAGTGATCGCTATGATGATATAGAAAACACCCAAAAACTGGATGACTATACTACTGTTGATATCAAGATTTCCAGAAATATTACTAAATTTATTAAAGCATCTTTAGAAATACAAGATCTCTTTGATGAAAGCTGGCAGGAATCGTATCAGTGGAAGACACCAGGGCGGATGATTTTTGGTGGTCTAAAGATAATGTTTTAAGGTAATGAAGGAGCAAAAAATAGAGAGGAGGATAAAAGATAAAAATAATATAATTCATAGTAGGAGGTGAAAGATGATAGCTTTTCCAGTCCAAGAAAAAGGGC
>CBEVQP010000170.1:0-2019 GCA_965552035.1 uncultured Thermoplasmata archaeon
GCGGTAGTCACCACACAGGAACAACGTTAGGAGCAGAATGACGGAGGATTATATGTTTATGGACGGCAAAATATACCTCGAAGTTAAGGTTGAATATCCAAAATACTACGCATACACCATAACTGTTTATACAGAAACTACTGTTAAAAAAGAAGTTATAGAAACCGCATGGGCAAAAGCACGTGTAGGATTGTCCGCAGAGCTAAATGTATTAAATCTCGTTGATGTAAGTTATGAGTTAGCTCATGTAGAATTGGGAGTAGAAGCACAAATTATAATGAGTGAGACTACAACATCGGGCTATAAATACACAGTACAATTTATAGTACCGGTGTCTAGTAAGATAACAATTAATTACCAGGCCTGTGTAAACGTAACATATGTATACATTGCCCACAATGAAAACGGTCCGGTTCCCACCTCATACGAGATTGACGATAAACACTCTACAGCACTTGGGCCAGAAGGGGGCTTCTACAATGAGACGCGTAAATATGTGCTAAATGCTTGCGGAACATGGATTGCCTACTCTACATTTGACTATAATCCGTACCAGGCATATAAAGAATTCAATGGTGATGGAACTACAGGCACCATAATATTTGGCTAATTCTTTTACTTAGGGTGAGGAGGGATAAACTATGGCTAACTCTCGTCTACTCTCTTATTTCTTCTCTTTAGCTATTATAACAATATTATTGTTATCCTCTACGTTATTTCCTACTAATGTGGATACTAACCTCGTAAGAGCTCAAACAACAGACGAAAATATCTACAATGTTATAATCTTTCGCAATAGAACCGTTGGCGGTACAATCTGGCTTATTGGCAAGAACAACAGTCTCCTTCTAGTGCCTCTCGAAGAGGTCATTGATAAAAGTCTTATTAACAATATGACGCCTGAAGACATACTAGGAGCGGATCCTAGCGACGACGCATATGTGAATTTGACACTACCAGATGGAAAAGGGGTCAGATACATAACTTACAGCCTTTACCGATATTATGGCTTCGGGGAGGGCTCACCGAAAGTCTGGGCGATAACTACAAAGTATTTTCCAAGAGATAAGGCTCTTTGGGTAGTTATTCACGTCCTTGTCCCACCACCAGAAGATGGTAATTACAAGTGTACTTCGGCTTTGAGTTGTGATAGGATATTAATTGTCTATAGGTACATAAATGAGACTCACTTTGGTGTAGACATAAAGTTTATTGGCGCTTACTACGGGGAGAGTGCAATACCTTTCGACAAGAGCCACAAGAGGTTTGATATAACCATAAGGTTCATCGTGAACAAGAGTTCATGGATCGCAAAGTACTGGGATGGTAGTAAATGGGTTCCGGCAGGAATGCTTCCGATAGCAGGACCGGCATTAGATCTCACGAACATGTTATACAAGCTATACAAAGCCTATAATGATACGGTGAATTACTATCTTACTCATAGGGATCAGCTGAGCATACTGATCAATAAGATAAAGACACTACTAGAAAGTGGAAATCATACTGAAGCGGCAAACTTAGTATATAATGTATCTTATGCACCCATACCACAGGAATGGCATGCTTTACGAGCGACGTATCTGGGCAAGAACTATAAGTACAATCCGTTTACAGGGAGCGCTGTTGGAGAGATCGTGGAGTTTTATAATCCTCCACACACAGACCTTTGGTGGGTTATGACTGATTATAAGAAGTTTTATGATAGTAAAGAAGAACTTTTGAGTGCGATCATAGACTATTTACTAAACGGGACTACTGAAAAGCTAGAGGATATTATCGCAGAAAATCACGCCTTTGCAAAATATCAGCCACATGACCATAAAGGTGGTAACGGTTCTTTAGCATGGGTCTTCATGGGTCTCATAAGCTCCGGCTTGCCTGTATTTGGTGGAGGCTTAGATATGGCATTACCAGTCAATGGCCTCCTTGGCATTCCCGATGTCCTAAGGGATGCTAGCTATGCAATTACGAGCATGAGTACTGCATTTTCCATAAACGCTGTGGAGATAATCCGCA
>CBEVQP010000171.1:0-2012 GCA_965552035.1 uncultured Thermoplasmata archaeon
TCTTTTCTCCGGACCAGTTCATCGTCAGGAGTGCTGGGTTTATCTCTCTCACAGAAGACATAAGGGTCGAGAATCCGCCGGGTACTATTTTACCTACAATTAAGAAGGCTGCTACGAAGATACCAACGTACATCCAAATGCCTTGGAGCACATCCGTCCAATAAGCTGCTCTAAGTCCACCTAGGGCCAAGTATATGGAGGCCACGAGGATCAGTAGTAAAGAACCTATTGCGTAGGGTATGTGACCTTGACTTCCAACGTCAAGGATTATACCAAGACCAATAGCCTGGACAACGATGTAAGCGATAATGAACAAAGCCATTACGATGGCCGTGATAATACCAATTAGTTTGCTGTCATAATAGTCGCTGAGCATATCTGCTGGAGTAAGGTGTCCTCTGGCTTTACCTAGTCTGTATATTCTGGGCCCAACAAGATACATGAATACTCCAGCTAGAACGGTCCATGCAGAGGCAGCTATCCAAAATGTTACACCGGCGACAGCAAAGACGGCAACACTCGTCAAGAATGCAAACGCACTGTGATATGTAGCAGCAGTAGCCAAGAACGTAACAATAGTGCTACCTTTACGTCCTAGGACATAGAAGTCTTCAAGAGACCTCTTTAGAACTCTACCTGCTAGGTATCCGATTCCAATCACTAAAATAGAGTAAAATATTACTATTGTTGTAACTACTTGCCACGCTTCCATCACTGTTCACCTCCTTGGAGGTCTAAGTAGCTCCAGACTATAAACAGAAGTAGCACTATAACCCACCAGAACATCGAATATGCAAAAGGTTTGCTCATTCCCATCACTGTCGCATCTGGAACGTTAATGAGATAGACAACGAAAACTAGGGCCCAGAGAATCAAGGTAAGAATCACTAGGTTTCTATCATTTATAAAACCTTTCTTTCGAGCCATGGTATCACATCCTTAAAGAAGGTTGGGCCACATTACCTTAGCATAGACTACCATTTTCTTTTTTTGGTAATAATTATTTTAAGTTTTATTATTTCGAAAAGATCGGGAAATCTTTAAGACTAAATATCTCAGAATATATTCTATTAGTGACTCTGAAAAAAGGTGTGATAAATGGTCTTAAAGATAGATTTAAACTCAGATTTAGGCGAAAGTTTTGGAAGATATAAGCTGGGATTAGACGAAGAGGTAATGAAGTACATAACATCGGCAAACGTCGCGTGTGGATTCCATGCTGGCGATCCGTTGGTTATGAGAAAAACAGTAAGAATCGCAAAGGAAAATAATGTAATGGTTGGAGCACACCCAGGATATCCAGATTTAATGGGATTTGGAAGAAGGTATATAAAGTTATCAAGAGATGAAGCAAGAAACTATGTTCTTTACCAAATAGGGGCACTATATGCATTTTTAAGAGCAGAAGGCATGAAGATGCAACATGTAAAACCTCATGGCGCGTTGTATAATGCCCTAGTCAAAGATGAAGATTTAGCTTATGGCGTCTTAGAAGGTATACTGGACTTTGACAAGGAGCTTATATTTGTAACATTGGCAGGATCTAAAGTAATTGATATAGCTACTGATTTAGGATTAAAGGTTGCTAGAGAGGCGTTTGCAGATCGGGCGTACAATAAGGATGGAACTTTAGTTCCAAGAGGCATCCCTGGTGCTGTAATTCACGATAAAGAGGAAGTAGTTTCTCGTGTATTAAGCATTGTCGAAGAAAAGAGAGTAAAGACTATTGATGGAGATTACATCGAAATAGAAGCCGATACAATTTGTGTTCATGGGGATAATCCAGAAGCCCTTGAGCTAGTCAAATACATAAGGAGAAGACTGGAGGAGGAAGGTATTGAAGTCGTCTCCATGGGAACGTTCCTATAAAATCAAAGTTGTAGGAGACTCTGCTATTGCAATATTTTTGGGTAACAAAATAGATGAAAAAATAAATGATGTGGTGCTTACTATAGCTAAGAAAATAGAGGAAAAAAATATTAAAGGAATTACAGAAGTAGTGCCTACATATT
>CBEVQP010000172.1:0-2001 GCA_965552035.1 uncultured Thermoplasmata archaeon
TCCTGAAACAGCAGAAATGCTAGGAACAATAAGAACACTATCACCTGAGTTAAGAGAAAAGATAATTGAGAGAATGAATGCAATAGTAGAGGGATACTCTAAAGCAATGAGGTGTGAAGCTACATTTGAAATAACAGAAGAAAATGTTCCTGTAACTATAAACAATGAAAAACTTGCAGAATTTGCTAGAAGGATTCTATCAGATGCCTTTGGTACAGACAATATAGTAAGGCAAGACCCAGAAATGGGCGCAGAAGATTTTTCCTTTTATACAAACAAGGTTCCAGGACTTTTTGTGGTTCTTGGGATAAAGAACGAGGATAAGGGGATAGTATATCCGCACCATCACCCTAGGTTTGATGTTGACGAAGACGTTCTGTGGATGGGTACTGCAACATACGCCTTGTTGGCTTACTATTACTCAATGGAGGCGAAAGAGTAATATGCATAAAATCTTAGTTACGGGGTTTGAACCCTTTGGAGGAGATGACGAAAATCCTACAGAATTACTTGCTAGGGACCTAGATGGTATGGACTTCGGAGACTACGTTGTAGTGGGTAAAGTTTTGCCAGTTTCAGTAAAAAGAGCGGGTAAAATATTGGAGGACATACTTAAAGAGGTAAGACCGATAATAGCAATACACTTTGGCCTTGCACCAGGATCAAGCTACATATCTGTTGAAAGAGTTGCAATAAATATTGTAGATGCCAGAATGCCCGATAATAATGGTTTCAGAGCCCAAGACCTTGTAATAGAAGAAGATGCACCTTTGGCATATTTTTCCACGCTTCCAACAAGAAAAATTGTAGAAGAATTAACACAGATTGGAGTACCAGCAAGACTTTCTTACTCAGCGGGAACATTTTTATGCAACTATATTCTCTTTAAGAGTCTTCATCATAGAGCAAAATACGGATATCCTAAGGTGAGTGGCTTCATACATGTACCCTATTTGCCTAGGCAGGTTGTAAAGAAGCACGGTTTTAGAGGGCTAGGAATTCCTAGTATGTGTTTTGAAAACATAAAGAGAGCAGCAATGGTGGCTATAGAGACAAGTATAAAATGGTTAGAAGAAGGTGATGGAGCTGAAATTGATATTTTCGACAATCTAAAGCCTTAATCTTGCCTCTTTTTAGTATTTTATTAAATTTGCAGACAATCAACGTACAACACACATTTTTCTATATTTTATAGCTAAAAAAGAAAAGTAATAATGCCTACGAGACTCATCCCCAAAATTCCGTTTATTTCTAGCACAATGTCATAGAAAAGTAGGAAAGGAGTTAGTGTACCAATTATTATACTAAAAACTCCACATTTTTCAAGATCGTCAAGGGGTACTGAATCAAAGAATTGTAGCAATAGGTCCTAGAATAAGGGGTATTACTAATGGAACATTTGCGCCTGGTAAGAAAATATAAAGGATGAAAAAACTGATTTGTTTTTTACTATTAAACAATCTCCAATATTTCGACTTGGTACAATAATGATAAATATTAGTACAGCGTAGGTTTAATTGTATGAAGAGAATTGGAGATGTAGAACTTAAATTAGCATCAGGCCCAGTACCTCATTATAAGGAAATTGTTGCATTAACGAGAGCTATTATTCAGGCTCTTGAGTTTGAGTTTGGGCCAAGGGAAGTTATTAAAAGGTTCTCGGATCCCTTATGGTTTAATTCATACGCTTGTTTAGTGGGTTTTGAGTGGAATTACTCGGGAATGACAACAGTAACATTAAAGGCCCTTAAAGAAGCTCTCTCTAGTATCGATACAGGCCTTATAGCTCTTGGAGGAAAAGGAAAAAATGCAAAAATTACAGAAGAACTGAAGATAGTAGATCTAAAGGATAGGCTAAAGGAGAAATTAGCGTCCGTAAGTATTAAGAGTGCAAAAGTTGATTCGACATTAGTTCAAGACGGTTATAATTTATACTTTCATTTTATTTTAGCAGATGAGTACGGAGATTTTACTGTTATAAATCAAAAAATGAGCATTGAA
>CBEVQP010000173.1:0-2000 GCA_965552035.1 uncultured Thermoplasmata archaeon
AGTCTTATATCGTCTGGGTCATTTTCCTCAAGCTTCCTTATTGCGTACTCTATCCTTTCATTTTGTGTGGATATTTGATCATCTACAATTGAAGCGGCGTGTTCCACATCTATTTCTTTAATCCTCATACGGTTTTTGATTATTTCAATCAAGTCCTCTTTTGGAATCTTTATTTTATATATCTCCATAAACTCTCATCCCCCAATATCTTCTCACTCCTGTCTGCTCCTTTTACACTCTTCGAGATCTTTTGCGACTTTGTCTATGATAGGAATAAACAGCACTCCAAAGAATCCTGTGAGTAGAAACACAACACTTAGGGTCCAAAGCATATAGAAAATTGAGCTAGCTATGGCTGATGCTATAAACAAAAAGACAATCCCTAGAATGCTCAGAGCCACCGAAGTCCCAAAAATTATGTTAAGAGTACTTTTCGAAGATTGTTCGTTGGTCATGTCCTCACCTTTATCTGAATTTTTGGTTAGTATATAGCTATTTGACATTTAGCCTTTGACCTCGTGATTTTTGTGATGCCCCTTTCCAGGACATCCCTCATCTTCAAAGTCTTGAAGAACTCCCCTCGTAATGTCCTCAATAAGATCTTTCAAAGAGTTCTTTGTCGCCTTACAAATTCTTATTCCCGCACTTTTTAGCATATTCAAAGCCCCAAAGCCTATATTAGTAACAACTACAACATCAACACCCTCTTTGATTGCCATATCGCTTGCTCTGATTCCTTGCTCTCGCATATTTGGAACGAACCTTACAGTATAGCCATCATCTTCTATTGTTACTACTGCAAAATATGGAGACCTTCCAAAGTGCTCTGATATTTTTGCATCCTCTGCGGGAGAAGTTACTGGGACGAGAATTTTCATAGGACTCACCCTATAACCTAATTTATTGTAGCTGCTTTAAATTAGTTTGGTATTGCAAAGATTGTGTGTTAGCATTACTTCTGTTTGCAATATTAGAAAGCAAAGAAGTGCAAGAACAAAGTTACCAGAATGTCTTTGATAAAACTAATTTATGGCGCACTCATTATACTAACAAGTGATCATTATGTTTTTCAAAGGGTTTAAAATTATTAGAAAAACAGAGGAATCTGAGGTTTCCAACAAAAACATTCCTGGAGACTTATTAGAAAAGCTTAGGATTGCAGAGAAGGTGCTGAAGGAAATCAAAGTAAGGGGCTACGACGTTGACTTAATAAGCAGTGGTGTTGCACAAAGACTCAGAATAAGTAAAGATGGGAAGAAACTCATAGTATTCGTAGACTTTAGCGGTGCAAATCCTCACTGTCTATTTTGCAAAGTGCTCGAGGAAAGTTTATGGAAGGATTTTATCTCAAGGGCTAGAGAAACGCTTAAAAAAGAAGGTTTTGAGGAGGTAATCTTTGTAGATCTGCTTACTGGAGGAGAAGTTTTTAAGGAATAAAGAAGAGCATTCTCATTCCTTTAGGAGCTTATATCTTTCATATATTAGCTCGACACGATCGCCGTTCATTATAAATTTGGCAGGGATTTTTCTTCCATACTGTATCGTATAACAGTGCACTACGTCATCTTCTACTGTTTCGGGGACAAGTATTGTAGGGTATCCAGAATATTTTCTTCTACTTTCTAGGATTATGAAACCTCCCTCGATTCTGACCTTAAAGGCTATAGTCGACTTGTATGACTTGTATGTACCCTCCAGTTTCTTTAGAATTCTTTCAAACCTTATGAACGGCAGGTTTTCCGGACTTTTATTTGAGAGGGCCATAAGAGCGTACATCCCTATTTGAGATAGCGGATAACCTGATGCGTTTGCGAGAATTACTACGCCTAGATTCTTTTCGGGTACAAATCCCATATACGCTGTGTAAACGAGCACAGAGCCGCTATGTCCTATAAGGGTTCCTATTGGAAACTGCGGATATATTGATAAGCCGTACCCATAAGATTCCTCGCCAAATATCTCATATCGAAGCCTTATACGTGGCTTAAACATCTCACGTA
>CBEVQP010000174.1:0-1990 GCA_965552035.1 uncultured Thermoplasmata archaeon
TGGTGTTCGTAGAGACTCTATTCTTTGTTCTATCTCGGATTTTAGATGCTCTTTGAATACCATCCAGTAGAGCACTACTGTCAACGCAACAACAGCTATATAAGAAGCCATACTCTCGAAAAAGCTCTTTTCAACGAGCTCTCCATAAAAAGATAAACAAAAACACCTAAGATATTGCCAACGACTATGGAAAACGCGGATCCAACCCATACATACTTTATATGTGCAGCTCTCTCTGATCTTTTGAGGAATGAGAAAATTATTATGAAGATAATGCCAACCTCAAGGGCTTCCCTGAAAGCAACAACCATTTGACCTATCATTTTGATCCCCTGAGTTCTTATCCCATGTTTCAACCTAAAGCAGTGCTTATATCGTTTTTCGAACATTATTGTTTTGTAAATAATATTAGACATTTTAGTTACATCTTGTAAATCAAAAGAGTGAAAATTATTTTCATAGTAATAAGATATTATGATGACAATGAGAATTTGTGTAAACTGTGCAAGAAACCGAGTGGATGGGATATGGAAAGTAGTACGCCAATACAACATTGACATCGAAAAAACCGGATGTTTGGGAATATACAAAAGATACGGATGTAGGCGAATAAACTTTGTACTCGAAGGCAACGAAATCTTTCCTAGAAAAATTGGATGGTAAAAATGATGAGAGCTAAAATAAATGTTGATGGAATGAGTTGTGGACACTGCGTAATGAGAGTAAAAAATGCCCTGATGAGAGAGGGTGTAGTAAACGTCGAGGTCTCTTTAGAGAGTGGCCTTGCAATTGTGGAGTTCGACGAAAAGAAAGTACGTTTAGATGAGCTTATAGAAGGAATAAAGAAGGTTGGATATGATGCAAAGGTGCTAGAAAAGGAGGTACTGTAATTTACTCTTCCTTAATTAATTTTTTGAACTCCCTTAGACATGTTTTACAGCAGAAGAAATATACCTTTCCCCTATGATGGTAAACTAGTGGTTTATCAAGGATTTCCTTGCCACAGTAGTCACACTTAAACCTTACTTTTATTCGAAGAGGCTTTTTTCCTTCAATAAACTCTAATACGGGCATTATTTCTATTATTTCCACATCTTCTGATTCTTCAATAGTCTTTATGTCAGCAACTGAGTTTATATTGGCAATTATAAAATACCTGTTACTAGTAAGCCTGTATATCTCTACAATATTTTCGTTATCTAATATCCTCGATATATCCTTGGTTTTAATCAGTAATATTACAAGATTTTCCCCATATTCTATTTTCTTGTCGAGTTTTATAGTGTATCCCTTTATAACACCGCTTTCTTCCAATCTTTTTATTCTAGAATAAACCGTAGGTCTGCTAAGGTCAAGAGCTTTGGCAATATCAGATATTCTAAGTCTTGAATCTTCTCGAAGTAAGTAAATAATCTTTAGATCTAAATCGTCTAGTTTGATCTCCTTCATGCGCACTCACATCCATTTTGCATACTGGCAATTTCAGAAGTAATAATGTTACATATTGTCAATATTCCTTAAAAAGATGATGCTCACAATCAAAACACGTCTGAGTATTTAGTCTTACGACTACTGTACAGGGATCCTGCAAAAATGTAATAGTACCTGTATCTGAAAAATTATTTTTTGAAATTTGTTTCGTAATTCTGCATTATGTAGTTCGAAGCTTATATCGTTTGTTTATTCAATTTGTTAATTACCAATAAAAGAGATCTATTGTTTTTGATCTCTACTAACTTCTGCTCAAGTTTCAAATTTTGTCTTTGAGGATGTGTGTAATTAAGATGCTATACTACCAAAGATCTTTCAGACAAACCACCATCGAACTCTTTGAGAAAAACTCTTTCCTACTGTAGCTCTTGGAGAGTTAATTATTCTTTGAGAACTTCCTTTAATATTTTTACAAAAGCCTCTGGGTCTTCTAGCTGGGGACTATGTCCTACGTTATCCATTACTATGTACCTTTTTGCGAATTTTTTGTAATCTTCTA
>CBEVQP010000175.1:0-1947 GCA_965552035.1 uncultured Thermoplasmata archaeon
TAAGAGATAACGTGTATGTGATGCCGTTATTTAATGACATTGAGCCAGATACAGGCGCTGATAATGATGTAGATTACATACTTAGAAATCTAGCATCTGGTCAAGGTACGGGATACTTTGCATTTACTCCGCCAACCTCTGGCACACCGTTGTCACCGCTAAAAGTGATGATGTTTTGGGGTTATTATACTAATCCAAACTGGTGCTATGACTATTCATACGGTAGCGAAGTATTCGCAATAGAAGACTATGAAAGCTTGAATTCGCATCACTTAATGTTTTTCTCGTATGATGGGAGCTCAATAATGCCTATAAATCTTTCAGAGGCGAGATTTGCATATATAATGACCATGGAGTACAAACTTTCTGCAATAGTTACGTTTAACAACATAGGGGACATCAAGTCAGCATACGATGGAGCTCTTGGAGCAATTGTTGCTGTTGACAATACAAGTGCCTTGGCAGATATTTATGATGACAGAGTACCCGCAGTAGGAAGCCCCCTAGGTCTAAAAGTTGGTGCGGGAGATACTTCGGACTACGTCTTTTACTCTAACTTGTTATGGTCAGGACGATCGGTATTCTACTATGATTTGTATCCGTTATTACTTAGAAGTACGAATAAAAACAACATATACATTTACTTTGACTTCTTATGGTTTAGTTACAACTCCGAGTATTGGTACCTTGATAATATCGCGGTTATCTATAGGCCAACAAATTATCAAGGGTATCTTACATAGAATTAAGGGGTTAAGATGATTGGTACAGGAGATCTTTTTATTACTTCTTCTTCAAGAGGGCCAATTGACCAAGAGGGTACTAGAAATCGAAGCTTATATTTGACGTCCGGTCTGGCTCTAGTAGCTACAATAAGATCTGAATTTTCGGCCTCTTCAAGAATTTTTTCTAGTTGTTGTTCTAATGCCTCTACAAACTCTACCTTAACGTCAAATTTCTTTGCGACCTCTAATGTGTGCTCCACATACCATTCGTGTTTTTCTACCATTTTAATGACGCGAATTTTGGCGTTCAATTGACTAGCAAGTTTAATAGCAAAAATAGTAGCCTCGAATCCCTTCTTTGTACATGTTGTTGGGTTTATTATAGTGTTTACTTTCTCCCTAAAAGCAGCTTTGGGAGTATAAATGAATAACGGCGTTTTTGCATGGGCAATTACGCCACGAGCTGTAGAGCTCAAACGAAGCTCATGCTTTCTTAGAAGTGTGGTTGGGATGACAATTAACTGGATATGATGCTCGTATGCATATCTTATGATCTCTCTATGAGAGATTCCCATTGTTTTATATGTGACGAGGTTAGTAATGCCTAGGGTCTTAAATTCTTTTATTATTTCTTGCATAGCCCTATCCGCGATTTTTTCTAGCTCCCTAATATACATATCGTTATATGTGGTCATGGCAGCGGGAGTTTTTATTACTTCAATAAGATGATACTCTGCAAAAGGAAACCAATGAACAATAGTCCGGATAGCATCCTTTACACGAGGATTCGTAGTTGTTGTAAAGAGGATGCGATTTATCATCTCTTTTAGCACCACCTTTTTATAATTTAAAGGTAGCGAAGTAAGTATATGGAAGAAACTAAGCCCGTAATCATTAATACAATCATTCCATACTTTAAATATTCCCTCCAGGTAATGTGGCATCCTGATCTGTCTGTAAGGCTTAATAGGACTACGTTAGCACTAGCGCCTATGGGCGTACCGTTTCCACCATAACATCCTCCAAGACTAAGGGCCCAGTAAAGCACATTAGTTTTTATTCCAAGAATAGCATTGAGTTTTTCGATCATAGGAACCATAGTAGCTACATAAGGAATGTTATCGACAAATGCTGATGCGAACATTGAGATCCATAGTATAATAAGAGAGATTTGATAAGTATTTAAGTGAACTTTTGAAATCTCTAAAGCAATAAAATCTAT
>CBEVQP010000176.1:0-1922 GCA_965552035.1 uncultured Thermoplasmata archaeon
AACGATATTATAGAAACTATCATTAAGCTTGAAGAATGAGAGGTAGCTCCAAATATAGGGCTTTTTATTAAGTAAATCCCCTCTCCTTTGTGATGAATTTATTTTTCTAAAAAATTAGATACTTATGAGGATATAATACTCCCAAGCTATTATATAAAAGCTAGTATTCAAGCTAAAATCTTAATGTGTATATCAAGCTATACTAAAATGACTTTGGAGGAGTAAGATATGCCATATAGATGCGTAAATTGTGGACGCCTCTATGAGGATAATGATCCTCAGGTGCTGAAAGGTTGTGAAGACTGTGGAGGAAAGCTTTTTGTCTATGTTCCTAAAGAAATGGAAGTTGAAAAAGTAGAAAAAGAAGTATCTATTGAAATCAAAGAAAGAGGAGAAGGAAAAATCGACTTAACAGTAAAAAGCGGATCAAAAGAAATTAGTATTGAAGGTGTGGAGACTATCATTGTAGAAGAGCCCGGCACCTATATTATTGATGTAGACAAACTCATGAAGGGTCATCCCATTGTTCTTAAAACAGATGACGGTACGTATCGAGTGTATCTCCCATCACTATTTGGTAAACGATCCAAAAAAGTATGATTTCCTATGTCCTTAGCACAAGGTATTCTGTTGAGAGGATATAAATGATTGTTCTTGGTATTGAGGGAACCGCTCACACACTTGGCATAGGAATTGTAACGGACTCTAGAAAGATCCTTGCAAATGTTAGAAAGATGTATAAGCCAACTAAAGGAGGAATACATCCTAGAGAAGCTGCAAACCACCATGCTCAAAACTTTGCTTCAGCAATTAAAGAAGCGTTTGAGATTGCTAATATTTCATATGATGATATCGATCTTGTTGCCTTTTCTCAAGGACCGGGTTTGGGACCTTGTCTAAGAACTGTTGCTACGGGCGCAAGAGCAATAGCCCAATACCTTGGGGTGCCTCTCGTAGGCGTAAACCATGCAGTTGCCCACTTAGAGGTTATTGATCTATTTTATTCTGAGGTAAAGGATCCTGTTTACCTTTACGTTTCAGGCGGAAACACCCAGGTTATTTCATATCTTCGCCACAGGTATAGAGTATTTGGCGAAACCGTGGATATAGGTATCGGAAACGCACTTGACAAGCTTGCTAGAGAGATGGGATACTCATTCCCTGGAGGTCCTGTGATTGAAAAACTTGCAGAAAAAGGTAGAAAGTACATACCGCTACCCTACATTGTCCGAGGAATGGACGTCTCCTTTTCTGGACTCCTTACTGCAGCTATAAAAGCATACAAATCAGGAGAGAGAGCAGAGGATGTTGCCTATTCTTTCCAGGAAACGGCATTTTCAGCTCTCGTTGAGGTCACAGAAAGGGCTTTAGCATATCTAGACAAAAATGAGGTTTGCTTGGCAGGCGGGGTGGCAAGAAATAGGCGACTAAGAGAAATGGTAGAAGCTATGGCAAGAGACAGAAACATAAAGTATTATACTCCACCTGACGAGGCCTGCGTTGATAATGGCGTAATGATTGCATGGACTGGGCTTAAAATGTATAAATACGCCTCCATTGAGACTCCGCTTGAAGAGTCGGGAATAAAACAAAATTGGCGCGTAGATGAAGTTAATGTCCTCTGGAGGTGATTCCTTGACAGTAAGAATTATTGAAAAGTTATGCAAAGGATGCGAGATTTGTGTAAAAGTATGTCCTAAAAACGTTTTTGAAGCCAAAGCAAAAGTTAACGAGTATGGCTACGTTATTCCACAACCAGTAAGGGCGGATGCGTGCATAAAATGTAAACTCTGTGAAATGTATTGTCCAGACTTTGCCGTGGAGGTGGAGTAATGAGCATCTTTAAGCCCGGAACGCACTTCATGATGGGTGATGAAGCTGCAGGGTTAGGGGCAATACTCGCTGGTTGTAGGTTTTATGCT
>CBEVQP010000177.1:0-1847 GCA_965552035.1 uncultured Thermoplasmata archaeon
TCGAAGATATCGTTGAAAGAGATATTTGTAGATGGTGGCCTTTCAAGAAGTGACGCGTTCTTGCAGGTTTTAGCGGATCTTTCTGGAAAAATTATAGTGAGGCCAGAATACCTTAATGGATCTGCCTATGGTACGTACATGCTTTCAAAGTTGGTACAAGAGCGAGAAGACGTAATAGACAACTGGAGACCGCAGAAAATAGAGAAGAAGTTTACTCCCAAAGAAACCAAGAAGAATTTCAAAAGACGTTGGAGAGATTCTTTGAAAGCTCTCTTAAAGTATTAGTGTAGTCTATCATTATCCAAACAAATCAAAAAAAGATCTAGCTTTGCTCCATTAGAACTGCAGGGACCTTGCCCAAATACTCTGCCACGGTCAAAACTTTTATTCCTCTTTTTTCTGCCCTTTTATAGACTTCCTGTACTCTCTCTTTATATTTTCGCTCTCTTACTAAATGATGGTCGTATATAACTAGCTCAAGCTTTGTTGTTTCTTCTATAATTGTTATAGCGTTCTCAATGCATCTTTGTAGATTGATAAGGTTCATCATGTATGGAATGAGATATGTGCTTGGGCCATCAAGGATCAGAACATTTGGGTCTTCCTCTAGTATCCAATGTGCGTAGTCTTCTATTGTAGGTCCCTGCAAGTCAGATGTGTAAAGTAGCTTTTCACTCCCTGATGAAATGACAACACTTAAAACCCAGCCTGTTCGGGAGAATTCTATTCCATGGAACAGAGGTTTAGTAAATTCTACGTTTGTATTCCCAAACTTAAACTTCTTTGAATCTGCGAATATCACTTTACATTCCTTAAATTCCATTTCTGGAATTCTTTTGTAAGAGTTCCACTTCTTTACTCTTCCCTCGAACCACTTCTTACCTTTGTATATAAGCTCCTTCTTTCTTTTGGCGTAGTCCCCATATTTTCTCTTCATGGCTATTGGCAGATCTTCTAGAGGATCGGGATATTCCTTTTCTTCGGGTTCTCTCATAATTTCATTTAGATCTATGCTTCCAAAGCTCTTAGATATGTTGTCGTAAAAATCCAACGCCCTACCCCTTTGAGAGTCGTTTATGTATTCATTAGGGTTCTTTGCTAGCAATGTTTTTCCACTATAAAGCTCCTTGTCGAAGTCCGTAAAGTGATCGTAGTGATAGTGCGTTATAATTACGACATCGGCCCTCTGTGCTGCAGTCTTTATAGCGGTTCGTGCTTCTCTTAACCAAGCAGCTTTTCTTTCTTCGGGCGCTGGAAATCCTGGTTGCATCTCAGCAGCACCGGGATCAATAAGAACACAAACATCATTAGTCTCAACAAGTGTACACATAGACTTTGCCCCAAGTGAATCGAACCATACAGGTTGCCATTTTATCCTTTTTAGAGACATCATCAAATGTTAAAATGGTTATGCGAGGTGATTAATTCTTCGGAGAACAACGCCAGGAAATTCCCACCAATCTTTGGCATTATAAGAAAATACTCGCATAGTTCTGTTCTTAATCATTAGTCCTTATCTTGGCTATTGACATCCCCACGCGCTAAAGTACGAAGACTTCCGATGGGAAAATACATATGAAATTAACTAGAAACTTAAATATTTCATAGTAGGGCCTCCATAAACACACGCTTATTAGCAATTCTGGGAGGCTATTATATGTTAAACTCGCTAAAGACTATGCATACCTCGGCGTCATTCGAAGACGCAAAAAGAGCAGTCGAAATGCTTTTAGAAATGAAGGAATGGAAGTATTCTTTTAAGAAATTATCAGAAGACTTTGTAGTGTACAAGGGAAGAGGGTTTATCATCAAAGTTTTAAGAAGGTATTACGGAGCGCAGGTGAATA
>CBEVQP010000178.1:0-1798 GCA_965552035.1 uncultured Thermoplasmata archaeon
TAATGAACTATGACATGGAGGACTACTTTTTGTGGGAACGCACAGACGGCTCATATTTTCCGAGCTATTTAGGAAAAGAGTTAGGAAAGGACTGGAATATAACAGGACTATATGAAGCGGAAGGTCTAGAACCTTCTGATAGGTTGGCATATTTTACCAAAGCCCTTAATACGGAAAACCTTGTCGATGAATGGAACAGAGGATATGGCATAGTTTTTTGGTTTTCTCACGGAAATTCTCATGGGATATTTAGAAAGATCTGGAAGTATGACGACGGAGACGGTGTGCCCGAAAGCTCTGAAATAGAGTATGTGCCCTATCTAAACGTCAGTATAGTAGAGACTAAGCTCAAACCTATGCAAACTTTTGTATTTGGCCTTTCATGTTTTGGCGGTATGCCAGAAGACCCCAAAAATTTGCAATATTCACTTCTAAGGTACTCTGCCCTCGGTGTTGTTGGTGCTACTAGAGATGCTTGGTATTTTTATGGAACATGGGTACCAGATGGTGATGCCAGCGCCATAGAGATAGGATACAGATTTTTATTGCTAATGAGTAAAGGATACACCTCCGGAATTGCTCTTTACAAAGCAAAAAGTGAAGTCAGCATAAGAGACAACGCATTCTGGCTAGCAAACATTTATACATTTAATCTATATGGAGATCCTTCCCAAGGTATTTACAAAGACTCCTTGACAGTTCTCATAAGAGTTCCGCAAGATTTCTCGAGTATAAACGAAGCACTCTCAAATGCTATGCCCGGAGCTTTAATAGTTGTGGATAACGGAACATATTATGAAAGTGTAGAGATTTCTGGAGATAAGTTAAAACAAGTTAAAATAATGTCCAAGTACGGTCCCGAAGGCTCTAAAATTATTGCCAAGAATCCCCAGTTTGTTGTAGGAATATTTGACACCGAAGGAGTTGTTATTAGTGGATTTAAGCTCATTGGTTACCGATCTTTCTTAATATCGCATTCTAACAACGTCGTGATAGAGGAGAATACGATAGTCGGCACAGATGAAATATCATTCGTATATCGCTCGAAAAACGTGATTTTAAGAGATAATATGATAATAGGAAAAGAGGGTTTCTCACAATATTCTATGATGTTACTTGCGGAGTCTTATCATGTGAAAATTCTAGATAACACCTTAGAGCACGTTATCATAAACATGTCTAAGACGTATGGCAACGTAATATGCAACAATACACTCTTGGACTCTGGGCTAATATTGTCCTCTACTGCAAATAATGTTATAGAAAGAAACGTTGTAGATGGACTTCCACTAAAATATGTTGAAAACGCTACAAACATTATTATATCCGGAACGTACGGAGAAATTATTGTTGTAAACTCAGAAAATATTTTCCTCAAGAATTTAAGGGTTAACGGAGCTGTTGGTCTATCAATATCTGAAGCATCGTCAATTTCAATAATCTCTGCAAATATTTCCGAGGCGTATATAGGAGTTTTCTTCCAAAATTCCAGAGGAATTAAGGTCTTGGATTCGTATATGAAGAACTCTTATACAGCCCTCTATGCAAGTAATGTTCTCGGAGCAGAAATATTGAAAAATGTCTTTGAAAACAACACAAGAGCGCTTTATCTTCTAGATTCTAAGAATTTATGGATATACCTTAACAACTTTATTGAGAATAAGGACAATGCTATTCTTGTAAATACCTCTTGCACGTTCGAATCTCCGAAAGAAATTGTTTACTACGTAGGATCTAGTAAAATAACATCATATGTGGGAAACTTCTGGAGTGGTTTTAGTGCAGAAGACAATAACGC
>CBEVQP010000179.1:0-1771 GCA_965552035.1 uncultured Thermoplasmata archaeon
GTTCCAAATAAATAAACGATTAAAGGTACCCTAATAAATCCACCACCAACACCCAATAGACTAGAAACAAATCCAGAAAGTATTGCAACAATTATGGCATACAGCATATATGAAACAATATCTAGCGGCATAAGGGCCCCTCAATAGAAATACCGAATCTCAAATCGATTAAATTCTCCCTTGTATTCTTCCCATTTTACTACAACCCTCTCTACGACAGCTGCTGGAGGTCCTCTGTGTGCCCACTCTATAACCTTTTCAACGTCTTCTTTCTCACCTTCTAGAACAGCTTCCACGCTACCATCAGGAAGATTTCTTACCCACCCAGTAACGCCATATTCTGTGGCTACAGCTCTCATTGTCGATCTAAAAAATACTCCTTGAACTATTCCATATATCCAAAGATGTGCTCTAACTTTTGGCATATCCCACTCCCTCTCCCCACTTGTTAATGTAAACTACATCTTTAATTTCCATTCTTGGCTCTTTAATCTTCTCTTTAGCCTTTTTACCCACAGGAATTATTGTCTCCAATTTGTATCCCTTAGGGACTCCTAAAAGTGTTCGTATCTCTTCAAAGTTTGGTGGCGTGTATGTTAATGAGGAGAGTCCCCTCTCTTCTAGAGCCAACAACAAATATCCTATTGCAAGCCATACGCTCTCTTTTGCATATGGGGCCTTTATATCGGCAAAAACGGCAATCAAATATGGGGCTTCTGTCAAGAATGGTTTCTTCCAAGATATTCCTCTCTTTCTAACCCACTCCTTAAACCAATCTACTAAATTAGACTCATAAAACTTCTTTTCTGCGTTTTCACATAGCTTTCTTATCTTAGATTTAAGAGTTTCATCCTCTATGATTATATACCTCCATGGCTGTCTGTTTGCACCAGAGGGTGCCTGAAGTGCAGTTGAAATGGCATATAAAACATCCTCAAGAGGTACTTTTTCATTTAAAAAATCTCTTATGCTTGACCTTCTCTTTGCAAGTGCAAAAACAACGTCTCTTGACATTTTTACCCACCGTTTCTCTTCCAAATTAATACTAATCCTGCTAGCTTATTAATAAATCCTAAATTTAAAATAGGCCTTCAACCGTAAAGGTCTCAGAACCTGTGAGATGTTACTCAAACATACCTCAAAAGGATTTTATTGTAATTATCAAATTTAATTATTAAAGATTTCCAGAGGAGTTCTCTAATATGATCCCCTCTAATGGCAACGAACTTAGGAAGATGCTTTTCGATCAGCAAAGGAAATTTGTAATAGAAGAGAAAGCTAAGATTGAAAATGAGGATAAGATTCTAGAATATTTTCTTTCGAGTAGAGACTTTACAAATGTACTTAATTCTATCAAAATATCTCTAAGCAAAAGACAAGAGGATGTTATGACCCTAATCCTAAGCTTCGAGAAGTTCTCTAACGTGGAATATTTTACTTCCGAGGTTTATATTCAAGAAGGTCAAAAGAAGGGCGTACTGCAAGTCATACTAGTCCCTTTTTGGGACAAAAGCATGCTGCACTCTGTTAAGTCTCCATTTGAGATTGTTTTAAGCACATTGAATGCATCGGTTTCTTCGAGGGCGTTAAAGAGGCCTTTACATATTGTAGTTTTTATCCCGAAATGTTCTAGGGAAGACATTGCGGAGCTTGCAAATCAATGGGCTCTATATGTTGCGTTAAGAAAATATTTAGATTACCTAACGCAAAAAGAGCTAGAAATTATGAATAAGTTAGACAATACTGAAAAAGAGATAATGGAACGCAAAAG
>CBEVQP010000180.1:0-1735 GCA_965552035.1 uncultured Thermoplasmata archaeon
CAGAAATCACTCTATATAAAGGTGTTAAGACCATATCAAGAAAAGTATCATATGGAGGCAATACCGCAGAGGTCTTCCCCGGAAATACTGTTTACTTCTACCTTTGGACGAGACCCTACTTCGAATATTACAAATGGTACGTTGAAGGGATTCCAACAAATGACGAGAAGTTCATAGCCTACGTGTCCGATTTCCTGATGGAAGATGATATCCATATATCCGTTGGTTTGTCAACTGAAGGCATTCCCGAAACATTGCTGAGGACGATATACGAATCCACTCAACAAAAGTACTACGGAAGTTTGGATGTAGGGAACATTCTTTTCGCAAAGGACATTGCCAATAACGCTTATGATACAGAAAAAGTCGAGAGTGTTGACTTTGGATCACTAATATGTATGCCAACATCCTTTGCACTCTCGTACATCAACCCTCCCCTTGGAGTGATTGCTAGCGCAATAACGGTATCCATATCCTATAGCTATGAGGTAGAGTTTAGAGTATTATTCCACATCCAAAACTGCGGCGATGGTACGGTTGATGGCGGGCCGCCAGAGCCGGGTTGCTATAATGTCAAAGCTATAGTCTACTATGAGGTGACTTTGCTAAAATACAGAAAAGATCCATTATGGCCGTGGGAAAGTCCATACTACTTTAGTATTCCTATTACACGCATAGTTCTAGAATATCCACAACCTAGCAACCCCCAATAGATCTTCCAACAAGTTTTCGTCTATTTTGAGGTGTAAATCACTTAACTTGACCCAAAACCTTTAACGAGGTTTTCTTCTCGCAATAATAAAAATAATTGGCAGAGAAGATATCACAACGAGGGTCGTTATAAGTGCCAAATTTTTTATCGTTATCGTCTCTTTAGGAACTCCAGTATCTATAAGAACAACTTTATTTCGAGAAATGAACGCTAATTTTGATCCATCTTCAGAAAGTGTGATACCTAGTACAATATCGCTCCTATTAATATTCCAAAATATATTTCCAGAGGAGTTTATGAAGTAAATATTGTTGTATGGCTTCTCAGTATTTTCATTCTTGCTTTGAATGCTTATTACTATATAATTTGCATTCTTGTCCATAGACACAAGTACCCACGACCAAACAGGAACGTAATGTATGGGAATTCTCAAAAGTTCTTTACCATCCCTATTAACAAGCACTATGCTACTTTTCGTGTATATAAGCAGTTTCTCAGCGCTTCCTATAATCCAACACGAAAGTATAGTATCATTGAGATCTACATTAAGAATCTGTTTTTTATTCAGAGAGAAAACATAAACAGATGTGCCATTGCTGAACGCAATATATTTGCCATCCTTAGATATACAAAGTGCATAGGATATGGTGGGTACTAAGGAGGAGGAGTTTAATCCGTGGATGCTCCAAAGAACGCTTCCTGTAGCATTAATGATATACAAGGAAGCTCTCGTTCTTATTGCTATAATTTCCCCTTGCTGATCTACATCAAATCTCATTATGTCTTCTGGAAGTGTCCTCTTCCATAAAATCTTTCCTTCTTCATTTAGAAGCCATATCTCAGTACCATTCAAAAAGTCCCCTTGAGTTATAGGGGCTAAAGCTACTGTATAGAGCGGTTGAACTACTATTCTTTTAAGATCAGACGATGCCTTCACTTGTATATGATATGACTTAGGAGTCTTAGATTCAAATTTATACATCCACAAAATCTTTCCTCTTTTATCTGCGAGAAGTACTCCTT
>CBEVQP010000181.1:0-1603 GCA_965552035.1 uncultured Thermoplasmata archaeon
TTCTGCTGTGGACATGGCGGAAGCGCTATTTCAAGGATAAATCCTAGCTTATCGACGGAGATCACTCTCGAAAGGATTAAAGAGCTTAAGGAGGAGGCAGCGTTAATAGTCACAGCGTGCCCTACTTGTAGGAAGGCATTCGAAGATCTCGGCGAAAGTGTGACGGATATAACGGAAATAATTTTAAGGGCCATGGAGGGATAGTCGTGACCTCTTTGGCCCGTAAAGTTTCTAAGGTTCTTAGAAAATTTCCGTATGACATATCATTTGACATAAGAGATAATATTGTCTTTCTTTACGGCAACGTAGATAACTACGAAGACTGGGTGGAAATAGGCCTAGCAGTGGGAAGCATAAAGGGCGTAGATGGCGTAGTAAACAAAATCAGGTGGAAAGGATATCCAGAAAACGAGTTATTGAGGAAAGAGGAGAGAAGAAAGAAAACATATGAAGAAAACAAGGACAAAATCGTTGGAGAATATGACGTCGTAATAGTAGGCGGCGGAGTTATAGGAGCAGCAATAGCAAGGGAGTTATCCCGGTATAGACTCAAAATAGCCTTGTTAGAAAAGAGTACAGATGTATCAACGGGGGCTTCAAAGGCAAACAACGGCATGATACATCCCGGAGTAGCACCTCCTAGAAAAACATTAAAGAGAGAACTAAACGTTCGTGGGAACACCCTATACGAAAAATGGGCAAAAGAGTTGAATTTTAGGTTTAAGAGGGTAGGAAGCCTATGGTTAATAACGAGGAGGAGCTTAGAAGCTTATAAGAAATATTTGCCAGGACCTATATACCTCTTTGTCCTTAAATACGTCCTTCCTGGAATCATAAAGCTTAAGGGCGTTCTTAATGGTGTCAAAGGGATAAAGGTGATTCGAGGAAAAAGGATTTGGGAATTAGAACCTTACGCTACGAAAGACGCTGTAGCAGCTGTATATATACCTTCTACTGCTATTGTAGACCCTTATGAAGTCACGGTCGCTCTCATAGAGAATGCAAAGATGAATGGTGTGGACATATTTCTTAAAACAGAAGTTGTTGGCTTTATAAAGGAAGATAACATCGTTAAGGGTGTTGTAACGAATAGAGGGACATTTTTGTGCAGATATGTTGTCAATGCTGCCGGAGTATATGCTGACGAGGTTGCAGAGCTTGCTGGAGCAAGAGAATATACTATACACCCTAGAAAAGGTATAGAGCTTTTGTTCCATAAGGATACGGGAGAATACGTCAGACATTGCCTTGCTGAGATAATACTCCCGACGCCTAAAAGAACAAAAGGTGGAGGAATAAATCCCGCAGTGCATGGAAACGTTATATGGGGACCTACAGCGACTGAAGTACCAGATAAAGAGGATACATCTGTTAAGAGGGAAGAGATTGAGCTTGTTCTTAAGAGATATTCTCCCATTCTGCCTAGTTTTCCAAAGAATATGATGATTAGGTACTTCGCTGGTGTAAGGGCGCCTACATTTACTGAGGACTTCATAATAAGACCCGCAAAATGGGTCAAAAATTTCCTACACGTCGCAGGTATACAATCCCCAGGCCTTGCCTCAGCACCAGCAATAGCAGAGTACGCAATAGAATGCCTTAG
>CBEVQP010000182.1:0-1562 GCA_965552035.1 uncultured Thermoplasmata archaeon
ACTCAGCTCTAGCAGACCAGAGACACTTCCCATCTGTAAACTGGTTACGTTCGTATTCGCTTTACATAGATAAGTTATCTAATTGGCTCAAGGAAAACGTCGCCGAGGAGTATCCAGATCTAAGAAGAGAGGCCATGGAAATACTACAAAGAGAGGCTGAACTCCAGGAGATAGTTAAACTTGTAGGTCCTGACGCGTTGCCAAGGAAAGACCAGCTTCTTATGGAAGTAGCAAGAATGATTAGAGAGGACTTTCTACAACAAAATGCCTTTGATCCTGTAGATACCTATTGTTCACTTCAAAAGCAATATCTCATGCTTAAGGCCATAATCACATTCTACAGAGAAGGTCTCAGAGCTCTAGACAAGGGAGCTAGTATCGTAAAGCTCAAAGAACATCCTATCAAGTTCAGAATTGCTAGAATGAAACTTATTGAAGAGGAAAAAGCAGAAAATGAAATTACAAAGCTCATTGAGGAAATTAAGTCATCAATAAGGTCCCTTTACGGAGGTGAATAAATATGACAATAACTCGACAGTATAATACTATATCAGAAGTCTCAGGACCCCTCATATTTGTTGAAGGAGTAAGCGATGCCATGTACGGAGAAATCGTTAAAGTAAAGCTGGAGACTGGAGAGGAACGTTATGGTCAGGTACTGGAGTCCAGACAGGGTCTTGCAGTAGTTCAGGTCTTTGGAGGCACTCGTGGCGTGGATATAAAGAAGTCTAGCGTCATTTTCACTGGAGAGACTTTCCGCATTGGAGTTTCAACCGACATGCTCGGCAGAATCCTAGACGGTCTCGGAAGGCCGAGAGATGGGGGTCCCGAAATTGTTCCTGAGGAGAGGCTAGATGTTAACGGTAGCCCCATAAACCCATACGCAAGACAATACCCAAGAGAGTTTATAGAAACTGGTGTCTCCGCTATTGATGGAATGAATACCCTTGTTAGAGGTCAAAAGCTTCCTATATTCTCCGGTTCCGGTATGCCCCATAATGATCTTGCTGCCCAAATAGCGCGTCAAGCTAGAGTAAGAGGTTCTGACGAAAGGTTCTCAGTAGTTTTCTGTGGTATGGGTATTACCGCAGAAGAGGCTAGTTTCTTCATTAATGGGCTTAGAGAGACGGGTGCTCTTGGCAGAAGTGTGATGATTCTTAACCTAGCAAATGAGCCAACCATGGAGCGTCTTCTAGCACCAAGAATTGCTCTAACAATTGCAGAATATCTTGCATACGAACAAGACATGCACGTTCTCGTCATACTGACTGATATGACAAACTATGCTGAAGCTCTCCGTGAGATCTCCGCTGCTCGTGAAGAAGTTCCTGGAAGACGTGGGTATCCTGGTTATATGTACACGGACCTCGCAACAATATATGAAAGAGCGGGAAGAATTCGTGGCAGAACGGGGAGTATAACACAGATGCCTATTCTCACGATGCCTGATGATGACATTACACACCCAGTTCCAGATCTTACTGGATACATTACAGAGGGTCAGATGGTCTTCTCAAGATCGCTACACAACGCCGGTATTTATCCCCCAATAGACGTTCTTC
>CBEVQP010000183.1:0-1544 GCA_965552035.1 uncultured Thermoplasmata archaeon
CCTATACCATATATCGTTTCTTCAGTGGCAGGTTTTCCATATTCTACATCTCTGAATCCAAATCCCCTAGAGTAAAGTACCCCTCCGTCTTTAATGATAGAAATGCTTAATCCAGGAATGCCAGATTCTTTCATCTTTTCTAAAATAAAGGTTTCAATAGTTTCTACAGCGTGCTTCATAATAATGCCCTCGCCTTAATGTCCTCATGAAACTTTTCAAAGTCAATTTTGCAAATCTAGCTAATTAATATTTGCGTTTTTGACCTTTTGGTAACATTTATAGGGAACTATTGAAAATAACATTACTAGAAAACAACCTCTTCTAGACGGCATTGTATCTTTGGATGAGGGGGTACGCGCAATGCCGCTTAGACGTTTAGGGGCAGTCATATTAGTTTCTGTTTTGTTAATGTTAGTAGTTGCCTCGTTGTCTTATGGGACTTCTGAAATGTTATATAAAAAGGCAAAAGAAGACATCATTGGGATCATCAAGAATGCAGACCCTGACATTGTTGGATATTTTTATACCTCAAAGGATTTAAAAAACGCTAGTCACGTGTGGATTTTTGGAATATATCTGACATTTCCAATAATGCATCCAGCGGACGAATACTTAGGAGCTCTTTATGAAGCAAAAATAGGAAATATGAGTGCATATTTGTATATGACGTATTCTCCACGCATCGTGGAGGGTTTAGAACCAGGAGGGTATTATCTTATAGGAAACCCTGAAGAAATTGCTGAAAACGTAGAAATAACTCTTATTTGGGATGTTAACTCAACGACACTAGCGAAAAATATATCTCTAGAGAATTATCCCAAAAATTATGCTGATGATTACGTTCTTAACAATATCACGGCTAGCTATGGCTTACCAATCATACTTTTGCCAATACCTCCAAACGACAGAACATCACTCTTGAGGATCATGTACAACCTAGCAGAGCAAAACATAGCGCCTGAGGTTCTTGTGCTTGAAGTCTCGCTTGACAATGTACTAGATTTTCCAGGAATTCTCTCCTCTGATGGTGTTGACTCATATGCGTGGCATCTTGAAATAGTTGCCAAGGAGTATGGGATGAGAGATTACTATCCAGGTCTATTTTTATCGAAAAAGATTTTTGTTGAACACCCTATTGAGAACTTCAACGTGGAGTCCACAGTGTCGGGGAGCATTAGAAGAGAGGAGGGCCATTACAGAACGCTGCTTATGGTTTCTGGTGTGCTTTTAGTAATCATCGCTATTGGGGGGTCGTTTGGACTAAGGAGGATATTGAGTAGTCTTTCGGAAGAGCATCTGATAGCATATTTTCTAGCAATCTTAATTTTACTTGTTTTGATTTCGATTTACACTATAGGGCCAATGGGTTTTAAAATTCTAAGTAAAATGGAGGAATTCTTTGGAAGTACTGTCACCATCTATGAGGCCTTAGTGGAAGCTGCAGTCATTATAGCGGCGTATGGTGCACTTACGATTTTGCTTTTTGAAAGAAAAATGTCAAAAAGAGTTCACGTAAAGTGAAGATATTAAAGAGTAGTTCTCTC
>CBEVQP010000184.1:0-1503 GCA_965552035.1 uncultured Thermoplasmata archaeon
TTGTCCTAGGAATGTCAGACTCATCTACGAAGTCCCTGTCGATAACTACAATCTCTCCAACTCCTAACTTATGAAGAAAATATGCCTCCCAACTTCCTAGAGCGCCGGCTCCAACAATAGCGACTCTTGAACTCGACAATCTTTTTTGTCCTTCCAGGCCTATAATCGGAAAATGCCTAGAGAATATCTGAAGAGGCTTCATCAAAAATTATAAAGCTAAAGGGAAATTATAAATGAAATTTTTACAAATTGTAAAGGCTGTTATTGTATTCATACATAATTCTGTGTTTTAGTCATCACCTAACTCGCAGGCCTTCTCCCATACACGCTTAGAATCAAACACATTGCAACGATAAGATAACCAAATTGTATAATCACTCTTCCCCACTCCATCTTCGTTGAATATCCAAAGAGAACTGCAAAAATAGATCCTAATAGTCCCTTGTGACTTAAAATACTGTTTGGGGGTATGTCGAATTCATATGCTGCTTCCTCAAAGAATCCAAGGTATATGCCGCTATCTTCTGCCCATTCTATTAACTCATGGGTTCCATAACCCGCTAAACCGCTTGCAACAAAAACTAACAAGATTGATGTAAAATAAAAGAAGGACCTTAAATTTAGTCTCATACTCAATCGATATATTGTATACGCAACTCCAATTGCTACAAAGATGCCCACAAGCATACCCCTTATTGTACCTATTAAATCTCGAACAAAAAATGGTATGAGAAATAAAACAATCTCTAGAACCTCCCTAAAAGCTATTGCAAAGGTAAAACCCACAAGCGCAATTGGTGTTCGTAGAGACTCTATTCTTTGTTCTATCTCGGATTTTAGATGCTCTTTGGATGCCATCCAGTAGAGTACCACTGTCAACACAACAACAGCTATATAAGAAGCTATACTCTCGAAAAGCTCTTTTTCAACGAGCCCTCCATAAAAAAGATAAACAAAAACACCTAAGATAATGCCAACGACTATGGAAAACGCAAATCCAACCCATACGTACTTTATACGCACAACTCTCCCTGATCTTTTGAGGAATGAGAAAATTATTATGAAGATAATTCCAACCTCAAGGGCTTCCCTGAAAGCAATAACCATTTGACCTATCATTTTGATCCCTGAGTGCTTATCCCATGTTTCAACCTAAAGCAGTGCTTATATCGTTTTTTGAACATTATTGTTTTGTAAATAATATTAGACATTCTAGTTACATCTTGTAAATCAAAAAATGAAAATTATTTTCATAATAATAAGATATTATGATGACAATGAGGATTTGTGTAAACTGTGCGAGAAACCGAATGGATGGGATATGGAAAGTAGTACGCCAATACAATATTAACGTCGAAAAAACTGGATGTTTGGGAATATGCAAAAAATACGGATGTAGGCGAATAAACTTTGTACTTGAAGCCAACGAATACTCCCTTAAAACGTTAGATGAGTTAAAGTCTCTCCTAGAAAAATTGGTGATAAAAATTATGAGAGCTAAAA